>JBAPQQ010000612.1:0-11814 GCA_049280695.1 Mycobacterium sp. | reverse complement strand
TCGCCGGCCTCGAGCTCGAGAGCGCCGAGCTGTTCCGTCTCGACAACCCCTACTGGCACAACGATCCCGCGGTGTTCGCGCGGGACTACGTCCAGAGCGTGACCGCATGGGGCGGGCCGCTCCTCCTCCGTGCGTTCGCGCGCGAGGGCGAGGCACGCGCTGCCGGTCTCCTAGCCGACTTCCTCGGAGAGCTCGAGGAGCGCGTCGCGGGCGCCCCCGACCGCTATCGCTGGGACTACGTCGAGGCCCTCATCATCTGTCGGAAGGCGAGCCAGGCGGGGCGAGGCCGCACCCACGCCTCCTCGACCAATTGACCAGTACGTCTTAGTGGCGCCTGGTCACCCGGTGACCGGCACCGATGCGAATGCTCCGCAGATCCTCACGGTTCCCCGCCCCGGCAACGGGCCAAGGAGACATGTGCAGAAGTGCCCCGCCAGCGGCGGTGCTGATGCGAGGTGCGGCTAGCGTCTGGCGAACCGATCCGGCAACACTTCGCTGAGCGGGATCGCACGCCGGTTCGCACAGCGGGGGCGTCTGACTTGAAAAATAGGCTCTGACCTCGGTGGCAGGTAGTGGATTCGAACCACTGTAGGCGTAAGCCGACGGATTTACAGTCCGCTCCCATTGGCCGCTCGGGCAACCTGCCTTAGTGCGACTAGCAGGGTACAACGGGGACCCTCGCCGCTCGCAAACCGGACGCTTGGCGGAGGTTGTTGTCTTCTGCGCGGCGTCATCGATCCACCTGGCTTGGTCCTGCCCACCCGGAACGACAAAGATGGAGCGCGAGCACAACCCGGCAGAACTCTCGAGGAGGGCCGAATCCAATGGCGGATTCATCGTTCGACGTCGTCAGCAAGGTCGACCGCCAGGAGGTCGACAACGCCCTGAACCAGGCCGCCAAGGAGCTGGCCACCCGCTTCGACTTCCGCGGCACCGAGACCAAGATCGCCTGGAAGGGCGAGGAGGCCATCGAGATCACCTCCTCCACCGAGGAGCGCGTCAAGGCCGCCGTCGACGTCTTCAAGGAGAAGCTGGTGCGCCGCGACATCTCGATGAAGGCATTCGACGCCGGCGAGCCCCAAGCCTCCGGCAAGACCTACAAGGTCACCGGCACGCTGAAGCAGGGCATCGACAGCGAGCACGCCAAGAAGATCACCAAGCTGATCCGCGACGAGGGCCCGAAGAACGTCAAGACCCAGATCCAGGGCGACGAGGTGCGCGTCAGCAGCAAGAAACGCGACGACCTTCAGGCGGTCATCTCCATGCTCAAAGGTGCCGACCTCGACGTCGCGCTGCAGTTCGTCAACTACCGCTGAGCTGCTCGCTGACGTCGACCCCGACCGTCTTGCCGTCATGGCGGTGGTCGGTTACGTTGGCGCATTCGCCGGAAACCTGCACCGAACCACGCGCGGTGTTCCCGGACGCGTGGCAGATCACCGCCATCACCGCCTCGTTGTGGACCACCTCGCCGAACGGGCACATCCCCGGCGGCGGGCCGTCGGTCCAGCCGTGGCGCACCAGTGCCGCAGCGATCTGCCGGAAGTAGGCGTCCGGGTCGGCCCCCGCAGGGATCCCGAAGCTCATCTCGACGTGCCCGCGATAGGGCGGGCGTCCCTGGTCGTTGCACGACTCGAACATGAAGCCACCCGTCACGTCCGTCAGGCCGGCCACCCGGACCATCTCCTTGGCGGCCTCGATCACTTGGGCCATCGCCTGCTCGTCGGTCAGCGTCATGACGTGCCTCTCTCGGCTTCCGGGTCGATGTACGCCGGAATGCCCGGAATGCGACTGTCGATGTGCGGCAGACGAATAGGGCCCACCTTGGTCGGCGTCGTGATGTGCGGCTGCCTGCGTCCCTGCGCCACGAGATCGTCGCCCGCCAGCGCGTCCGCGTGGCCCGTGACGATGTGCGCCATCGCGCGCAACGCCTCGCCACCCGAGTCGTAGTAGTGCGAATGGCTGCGGAAACTCAAGCCGTCGCCGCCGGGCACCTCTGCTCTGAACCGCACGGCCCCGAAGCCGTCGCCGGCCGGATCCGTGCCGAGCCCCGCATATCTGCCGAACGGGTATCCCAGCGCCTCGTTCAGCTCATTGGGCACACCACCGGCCTCCCCCAGCCAGCTGATCGGATCCGACGACGCCGCGCCGACGTACACGTTGCCGCCGTCGAGATGAAAGTCCTTGGCGCCGTGCGCCAGATCCGTTCCCGGCGAGCCCAAGAGAATGACGTCGTTCGCGTGCGCGCCGCCGCTCGCGAAGGCGTCGGCCACTGTCGTCGCGCCGTACGAATGACCGAGCACCGTCACGTGCGGTTCCGGGCCGGAGTGCGTTGCCAGCAGCCCGTTCACATCCTGCGCCAGCCGCACAGCACCCTCACGCGCCAGCCACGGCGACGCGACCCTCGGGTCGTCGTACCCGTCCGGGGCGTCGTAGCCCATCCATGCGATCACCGAGAGGCCGTCGTCGGGATAGGCGGCCTTGGACTGGTCGTAGAGGTTGATCGCGTCGTTGTGACCGCCGTGCAGCCACCCGCTCGCGACGCTGCTGCCGGCGCCTGGGACGACCACCGCGATGTCCTCGGCGCGGTCCGGGTCGCCGATCGCGATCGCTGCGCGCCCCTGCCCGTCGAACGCCAAAGGCTGGTAAGCCCAGAGCATTACGGGCCGCTGGTTGCCAGGGTCTGCGCCTCGGTCGTGGTCGAGTCCACGCTTGACCTGCTCGGCGTTGCGCCGGCGCAGGTCGCCGTCGGGGCGCTGAAGATCGTCGTCGAGCACCACGGTGTTGATCTCGTCGCGCACGTCCGCGGGAATCCCGTTCAGATTGCCCAACTCCGGCGGATGTGCGGCGATCAGCTGGGCGCGCTGGTCGTGGGTCAGCGAGTTCCACCACGCGTGGACCTGGGCGGCGGTGGCGCCGTAGGGCGGCTGCGGCGTGATCACCGCCGGCGCAGCACCATCACGTTGTCAATGAGCGTTGCGTCGACCCCGTCGGGGCCGGTCGTCTGGCGCTCGGCCGCCTCTGCTCTGATCTGATCCCAGTGCGCCGCATCGAGATTCAGTGACGACAGCACCTCGTCGACGGTGGGGAACTCGTGGTGGTGCATCTTTGACGCCCAGGGTGGGGCCGCGGCGTGATCCACGATGAGCAGGACTCCGCCCGGTGCGACCGCGTCGGCGGCGCGACGGAGCAGCTTCGCGCGGTCCATCGGCACCGTGGAATGCAGGAACTGGGCCGACACCAGATCGAAGACGCCATCGGGAAAGCTCTCGGTGAGGTCGTGGTGCTGGAAGTCGACGGCCACGTTGCGGGCCTTCGCTTCGGCCGCGGCACGGTCCAGCGCCGTCTGCGAGACGTCCACCGCGGTGACCTGCCAACGATGTTCGGCCAGCCACACCGCGTCGGCGCCCTCACCGCAGCCGATGTCCAGGGCCCTGCCGGGCGTCAGCGGCCCCGCCACCTCGGCGAGCCGGGCGTTGACCCGTCCGCTCCACACCCGCTCGCGTTCGCCGTAGTGCTCTTCCCAGCTTCTCCGGGCTTCGGACGTCGGCTCGGCCATAGTGCGTCACACTAGTCCGATGACAGAGTCCTACGACGTCGTCATCATCGGCGCCGGCATCTCCGGGATCAGCGCGGCGTACCGGATCCGCGAGCGCAACCCCGGCCTGAGCTACGTCATCCTCGAGCGCCGCGAAAGCATCGGAGGCACCTGGGACCTGTTCCGCTATCCGGGCATCCGCTCCGACAGCAGCATCTTCACGCTCAGCTTCCCATGGGAGCCCTGGCAGCGGCGCGAAGCGATCGCCGACGGCGGCCACATCCGCGACTACATCGCCGACACCGCCCACAAGCACGGCATCTACCAGCACATCCGCTTCGACAGCTACGTGCGCTCGGCAGACTGGGACTCCTCGACCCACACCTGGACCGTTCGCGTCGACGACGGCACGACATATCAAGGACGCTTCGTGTTCTTCGCGAGCGGTTACTACGACTACGACGAGGGCTACACCCCGGACTTCCCCGACATCGAGCAGTTCGCGGGCGAGGTCATCCATCCTCAGCACTGGCCCGAAGACTTCGACTACAGCGGCAAGACGATAGTGGTCATCGGCAGCGGCGCGACGGCGGTCACCCTTGTCCCGTCGCTGGCCGAGCGGGCGGACAAAGTGGTCATGCTGCAGCGCACGCCAAGCTACATCGGCTCGTACCCGCGGTTCAGCGCTTCGACCGATTACCTGCGAAGAATGTTGCCGCGCAGTGTTTCTCATGCGATCATGCGGTTCCGGCATGCCCTTCAGGAAGCGATCGGCTGGTTCTTGTCGCGGAAGATGCCCGGCTTGATGAAGAATCTGTTCCGGCGGATGCAGACCAAGCGGCTGCCGCAGGGCTACGACCGCGACACCCACTTCAACCCGCCGTACCAGCCGTGGGACCAGCGGATCTGCCTGGCCGCCGACGGCGACCTGTTCGACGCGATCAAGGCCGGCCGGGTCGAGGTGGTGACCGACCACATCGACCACTTCGACGCCGCCGGCATCGCGCTGCGCTCGGGCCGGCACGTCGACGCCGACGTCGTCGTCACGGCCACCGGGCTGCAGCTGCAGGCTCTGGGCGGAGTCGCGGTGAGCCTCGACGGTGCCGAGATCAAGCCACAGGACCGCTTCGTCTACAAGGCACACATGCTTCAGGACGTGCCAAACCTGTTCTGGTGCATCGGCTACGTCAACGCGTCGTGGACGCTTCGTGCCGACATGACCGCCCGCGCGACGGCCAGGCTGATCTCCTACATGCGCGCGCACGGCTACACGTCGGCCCATCCGCATCTGGATGCCGAGCCAATGGCCGACAAGCCGTCGTGGGACATCGCCGCGGGCTACGTGCTGCGCAACCTGCACGCGCTGCCCAAGTCGGGCACCAGGCGGCCGTGGAACGTGCGACAGAACTACTTCGCCGACGCGATCGACTACCGGTTCGACCGCGTCACCGAATCGATGGTCTTCGGCTCGCGCACCGCCTAGGCGGGAAGCTTTGAAACCCCGCTTCGGTTGATCGGGGAGTGCCAAGATAATGGCGTGGGTGACACGCGAGTGCACTACGCGAGAAACGGCGATGTCCACCTCGCCTACCGGGCCTGGGGTGATCGCGAACCCACCCTCATCTGGATCCCCGGGTGGGTCAGCAACGTCTCGATCTGGGACGAGCCGACGGCCATCTTCACCCCCTTCCTCGACAAGATCGCCGAGCGAACCCGGCTGGTGGCGTGGGACAAGCGCGGCACAGGTTTGTCAGACCCCGTGACGCACGTGCCGCCGCTCGACGAGCGCATGGACGATCTGCGCGCGGTGATGGATGCGGTCGACGCGCAATGCCCGGTCATCTTCGGCATTTCCGAGGGCGGCCCGATGAGCCTGATGTTCGCCGCGACATATCCCGAGCGGGTGCAGTCTCTTGTCCTGTACGGCACACTGCCGCGGTTCACGCCCGACTTGCCGGACTTCCCATGGGGTTTCACACCCGAAGACGTCGTCAAGCATTACCAGGACATCGACAAGCACTGGGGCGAGGGCGCACTGGCCGACGTCTTCTTCGGCGACTTCACGAGGGAAGTTCCGGGTTTTCTCGAGCTGTACGCGGAGTCTCAGATGAAGTGCGCAAGCCCGCGCATGGCGAAGATGCTGTGGGAGTCGCTCTCGCAGATCGACGTGCGCCCGTTGCTGGACGCCGTCCGGGTGCCGACGCTGGTGCTCGGCAGACCCGGCGATCTCGTGGCACCCGTGGAGGCCGCCCAGGCGTTGGCGGCCAGTATTCCCAACGCGGAGTACCTCGAGCTGCCCCCGGGGCCGCACGGGCTGTTCGACGAGGCGATGGCGTCGGCGATCGTCGACTTCGTGTGTGACACGCCGAGCGACTCCGAAACCGAGCGCGTGCTTTCCACGGTGCTGTTCACCGACATCGTCGGCTCCACCGAACGGTTGAGCGCCGAAGGGGACACACGCTGGCGACACGAACTCGACCTTCACGACCGGATCGTCGACCGGCTGCTGGACAAGTTCGGCGGCCGCCGCGCAAAGCACACCGGCGACGGGGTGTTCGCACTTTTCGACGGGCCGACCAAAGCGGCCCGCTGCGGCCTGGAGATGATCCCTGCTCTGGCGGCGCGGGGCATTCGCATCCGTGTGGGCGTGCACATCGGCGAATGCGAGCGACGCGGTGAGGAATGGAGCGGTACCGCCGTGCACGTCGGCGCCCGCATCGGCGCGACGGCCGGGCCGAACGAAGTCCTCGCGAGCCGGACAGTGCGCGACTTGTCGGCAGGGTCGGGTTTGCGGTTCGAAAGCCTCGGGGCGCAGCGGCTCAAAGGCATCGCCGAGGAAGTCGAGGTCTTCCGAGTGACCGGCCCGGCGGGAGCGCGGTCCTGACGAGCCGGGAGTTTACGAACCTTCGGTGAATCGGCGGGCCTGGACAATATGGTGTGACCCATGACTCCTGCTCGCCGTGAACCCCGCGTCGTCGTGCTCGGTGGCGGATCGTGGGGCACCACCGTCGCGTCGATCGCCTCCCGCCGTGCCGAGACCCTGCAATGGGTGCGCTCTCCCGAGACCGCCGAGGACATCAACGAGCGCCATCGCAACCTGCGCTACCTGGGCGACGAAGTGGAACTGAGCCCGACCCTGAAGGCCACCACGGACTTCGAGAAGGCTGCCGACACCGCCGACGTCGTCGTCATGGCGGTGCCGTCGCACAGTTTCCGCGACGTGTTGAAGGAATTGCAGGCGTATCTGCGGCCGTGGGTGCCGATCGTGTCGTTGATCAAGGGACTCGAGCAGGGCACGAGCCTGCGGATGTCGCAGATCGTGGCCGAGGTGATTCCCGGGCATCCCGCCGGCATTCTCGCGGGGCCGAACATCGCGCGAGAGGTCGCGCAGGGATATGCGGCCGCGGCGGTAATGGCCATGCCGGATCAGCAGCTGTCGACGCGGCTGGCGCAGATGTTCCGCACGCAGCGGTTCCGGGTGTACACCACCGACGACGTGCTCGGCGTCGAGATGGCGGGCGCGTTGAAGAACGTGTACGCGATCGCGACCGGGATGGGCTACTCGCTGGGCATCGGCGAGAACACGCGCGCGCTGGTGATCGCACGGGCACTGCGCGAGATGACCAAGCTCGGCGTTGCGATGGGCGGAGAGCCAGAGACGTTCCCGGGGCTCGCCGGGTTGGGCGACCTGATCGTGACGTGCACCAGCCCGCGCAGCCGGAACCGTCACGTCGGCGAGCAGATCGGGGCGGGCAAGCCGATCGACGAGATCCTCGCGTCGATGGACCAGGTGGCCGAGGGCGTCAAGGCCGCCAGCGTCATCATGGAGCTGGCCGACCGCTACGGCGTGCACATGCCGATCGCGCGGGAGGTGGACGGCGTCATCAACCACAGCCACACGGTCGAGGACGCGTATCGGGGTCTGGCCGCGGAAACCCCCGGCCACGAGATTCACGGGGCAGGGTTCTGAGGTTCACGAAAGTGGCCGACGAGCTTCTCGTCGCTGCGCGACCGCCGGGCCGAGCCGGTGCGGCAGACCACGGTGATTGCGACCACCAGCAGCAGCGGGATCGCTGCCGGAACGAGCACGTCTCCGAGCGACAGCGGGCCTTGGGATCTGCCTTCGGTCAATACCGCGCCGATGACGGTCATGAGGGCGAAGGATCCCAGCACGATCCCCAGCAGCACCGCGGCACGCGTCGTCATCGTGGCGCTTCGACGGCCGGCGCGGCAGCGCGGCGATCGCCGGCCGAGGCCCGCGGTGTGGTCAGCCAGCTCGAGTCCCCGTAGAGCAGCCGGGCCGTGGCGAACATCGAGGTGACCATCACCGCGGTGAAAAGCCATGCGCTGAGCGCCAGTTGAATCCCGCCGCTGAGCGTGTGACCGCTGGTGCACCCATCGGCCATCCGGGCACCGAAGATCACCAGAAACGACCCGCCGAAGGTGCCGATGGCGCGTTTGGCCGAACTCGGGCCGAATCGGTTGCGCCACGAGGGCGGGACTACCGCGCGGAAGGCGGTGAAGCGGCGGCTGATGAACAGGGCCGAAATGAGTGCGCCGAAGAGAACCCCGACGTTGGTGAAAGGTTCCCAGCCGACGGTTCTGAACACTTCTTCGCTGTAGCTGAAATGGGGTAACAACAGGCGCCCGGCCAGCCATGAGTAGGTCGTCGACTGGCCGAAGATCTGGTGCAGGAAGATCGCGAGGACCACGACGACGGCCACGGCGAAACCAACGACGGCGATGGTCCGCGCGTAGAAGTTCACGGTGGGCACGTCGCGTGAGGTCAGTCGCTGATACCAGCCGGGGGTGCGCGCGCCGGTCGGATCGACCGCCCCTTCGGCGAGGTATTCCGCGGTGTCGCGCATGAATTCCCGGTCGTGCTCGTCGAGAGTGCACGCGCCCAGGTGCCGAAAACAACTGTGCCGTCCGCCCTTGTACCGGGGCAGGAAGTACAGCAGCGTCAACGCCACCGCGGCGTAACCGACGGCGACGGCGAACGTGGCCAGCGGATTGATGTGTGCGATGTTGCCGGTGAGCACGAGGTCCCCGTAGTTTGCGGTAGTCACGAGCCACTGCCCGGCAGGTGTCTGATAGAGGATGGTCCACACCGCCGCCCCCAGAAAGCCGCCGGGGATCGCGTAGAGGGCGTCACGGCGGCCCTCGCCCAGCGCGATCCACTCGGTTCCCGGAAAGTATCCGCTGACGGCCACGCCGACTCCGAACAGGATGCCGCCGAGGGTTACCCCGTAGATGTAGAGCGGCTTGGGTGAGAAGTGCATCGAGAATCCCAGCGCGTGCAGTCCGTAGAGGAGTACCGCGCCGATCGCGGTGACGAACGCGAAGCACCCGATCAGCAGCCGATCGACCAGCCTGGCGGCGCGTATGACGGTTTCAGGGTTGCCGATTCCCCACAGGGCGGCGGGCACGCCGAATCCGGCCCCGACGAGGAACCCCACCCACAGCGGAGCGGTCACCGGCAATCACCTCTTGACCGGCCTAAACGGAAGTACGTCCACCTGGAATGGTAACCGTGAGGCAGACCCTGGCGGCTGCCCTCAGCACTGCACGTCGACGTACACCGTTGTGTAGCGCACTTCCTGAGCCGGGTCGCGGCCCCCGATACGGCTGGTTCCAGGCTCCGTGACGTCTTGGCCCGGCCGCACCGCCGTCGCCGTGCATTGATCCAGCGGAGCGGTGCCCACTTTGTTGAGGATCACCCTGAACCCCTCGCTCTCCAGCCGGTTCACCGTGTCCTGCGCCGATTCACCGTCGGACGGCGTCGCTACCACTGGGGCCGCAAATCCGAGCGTGGCGGCGACCAAACCGCTCGCCGCGGCGACAGCGAGAGCAGATTTCTTCACGTTCCCGCCCTCCTGTTCATGGTTTGCACGCGCTGAGTTCACCTGTTATTAACGAACTCCGCGACACGCACATTCCCCGGGAACGGGATACCGGCGCCGATCGGCAGCACGGCCGACCTCAGGTCGTCGGTGGATCGGGGCTCTAGACGGTGAAGCTGCCCGCCGGGCTCAGGACGAACCCGTGCTGCGTCGCGCCGTTGACGCACACCGTCGCGCCACCCGCATCGATCGCGCAGCTGACGTTGCGGAAGCTGATCCGGGTCTGCGGCGGCAGCGGCTTCACCGGACCGGCCACCGCGAATATCGGCGCCGCCGCGGTGGCGAACCCGGGCTCCTCTCCACCGACGCCGCTGACCACGTTCGCACCCTTCGGCGCCGCCGGGATCGGCCCGCTGCAGCCATACGCGTTGCGGCTCTTGTCCAGTACGCACGTCAGCCCGTCTGGCGTCCCGAACGCGTACCAGGCGCCGTCCATCACCGAGAACTCGACGGGAGAGATCGCCGGATAGACATTGATGTTCGGCAGGACCGCGTCATCGCCCCAGGCAACAGGCGGTGTCGTGATCAGCGCTGCCCCCACGGCAAACCCGGCAAAGCCGGTCAACTTTCTGCTCGGCACGAGATCAAACCCTAAGTCACCGCGCGTCCGTGCGCATGGCCACCGCCAATTCACGAAGGCCGGGCGGCGGGAGCGCGCACGACCATCGGCACCGCGGGGAAATAACTCGCCATCTCGGAGCGACACTTGCGCAGCGCCGCGGTTCCGTAGCCCTTCTTGCGGTGCTCGGGGTGGATCCACACCCTGACGTTCACCTCGTGTCCGACTAGTTCGCCGAAGACCATGCCGACCTTGTCCGGGCCGGCGAGGGCAACCAGCCACACCGCGTCCTCGGCGTCGATGCGCCCCAGACCCGACCGGATCTCGTCGTCAAGCGGTCCGGCAGGCCCCCCGGAGCCGTCGGCGGAGAGGTGCACGTCTTCAGTTCGGGCAAAGAAGATGTCGCGGTCGGCGTCGCCGGTGAATGGTCTGAGCGTCACGCCTTCACCGGTGCTCGCAGGTCGCTCGACGAGAGTGAACGTCAGCTGCTTGTTCAGGTCGTCGAGTTCGACGGCGATCTTCTTCCGCGAATCCTTGGTCAAGCTCTCGAAATGCATGCCCATCACGGCTTCCGCACCCAGGTGCGAGGTGCCCAGCAGCGTGGCGATCGCCTCGACTGCCGCGGCGCGATCCTCGGCATCCACGATCACGTCGAGCACCTCGTGGCGGCGTTCGAGTGCTTGAAATAGGGCATCGGCAATCTCGCGTCGGGCTGCGGCGCGGTCGTGGTCGGTCATCGCCTCAGCCTAAGACCACGGTCCGCGGGCCATGTCCTCCAGCCGTCGGATTCGCTCCTCGATCGGCGGGTGCGTCGAGAAAAGGCCCACCATCCGCTCCCCGGCGCGGAACGGGCTCGCGATCATCAGATGCGACTCGCTGGCCAGCTTCGGGTCCGGCGGAAGCGGCGCCTGTTGCACGCCCGCGGAGATCTTGCGCAGCGCCGACGCCAACGCCAGCGGATCGCCCGTCAGCTCGGCCCCGGACTGATCGGCCTGGTACTCGCGCGACCGCGACACCGCCATCTGTATGACCGCCGCCGCGATCGGACCCAATAGCGAAACCAACAGCAGCGCAAAGGGGTTCGTGCCGCCGTCCCGGTTTCCGCCGAACCAGCTCATGATCAGCGCGAGGTTCGCCAACCCGGAGATGATCGCCGCGAGAGCCCCGGCCACGCACGAGATCAGGATGTCGCGGTTGTACACGTGCGACAGCTCATGGCCTAGCACGGCCCGCAACTCGCGCTCGTTGAGGATCGCCAGAATCCCGGTGGTGCAGCACACCGCCGCGTTGCGTGGATTCCGCCCTGTCGCAAAGGCATTGGGGTTCGCCGTGTCGCTGATGTACAACCGCGGCATCGGCTGATGGGCTACCGTCGCGAGCTCGCGCACGATGCGGTACATCGTCGGCTCCTGCAGCTGCGTCACCGGCTGCGCGTGCATCGCCCGCAGCGCCAGCTTGTCGCTGTTGAAGTACACCCACACGTTCACGGCGACCGCGAACAGTACCGCCAGGATCAGGATGTTCCTGCCGAACAGCGACCCGATGAACACGATCAGCGCCGACATCATGCCGAGAAGCAGCACCGTCTTGATGCCGTTGCCCCATCGGTGCCCGTCCATCACCAACTCCTCGTTGCCAGAGACGAATCGTTAAGAGAACGCTGAGGGACGGCGCAGGGTTCCGTCAACTTCGATCAGCCGTGGCGGGAGATCGTGTACTCCACCAGCGTGGCCAACGCCTCCCGGCCCGCGCCCTCCGGCAGGCCGGCGAGCTCGTCGCGGGCCTGGGCCGCATACCGCGCAACCGTCTCCTTGGCC
>JBAPQQ010000611.1:0-3266 GCA_049280695.1 Mycobacterium sp. | reverse complement strand
ACTCGATGGACATCGCCGCGGCGGTGGGTCCGGAGCGGCTGCGCGAGATCATGGGTGATCTCGTCAAGCGTTCGGCAGTGGTGGTGAAGCGTTACGGCGGGACCGTGGACAAGTTCACCGGCGACGGGATCATGGCCGTCTTCGGGGCGCCGCTTGCGTTGGAGGATCACGCAGTTCGGGCGTGCTTCGCCGCTTTGGGCATCCAAGATCAGGCGAGGCAACTAGCCGACGAGGTGCAACGGCGAGACGGTATTGCGTTCGAAATGCGGGTAGGCCTGAACTCGGGGCAAGTCATTGCCGGTGACATCGCTTCTGACACAGCGGGTTACACCGCAGTGGGCGAGCATGTCGGGTTGGCGCAGCGGATGGAATCCGTTGCGTCGCCGGGTGGTGTGATGCTCAGTGAGTCGACCGCTCGGCTGGCCCAGCATGCCGCGGTGCTGAGCGAACCGCAATTGCTGCACATCAAAGGTGCCCACGATCCAGTGCCCGCGCGCCGCCTTCTGGGCATGGAGTTGGCGCATGCGATGGTCGGACGTGGCGAATCACGCCTAGTTGGCAGGCGCTGGGAGATGGCCGCAGTCGAAGGCATTTTGGAGCGCTCGATTGAGAACGACGGCGCCGTCGTCGCACTCATCGGTCCCGCAGGCATCGGGAAGAGCCGGATCGTGCGCGAGATCGCGGCGACCGCGACCGAACGTGGAGTCGACGTCTTCTGGGCTTTCTGCGAGTCCCACGCAAGCGACATTCCGTTCTATGCCGTCGGCCAGCTCTTGCGAGCGGTTGTCGGATTGCCAATTCTTGACGAGCAGACCGTACGGGCGCGGCTGAAGGCTGGTTTCGACGGTGCCGACGCTCAGGACGTGTTGTTGTTTGAAGATCTTCTGGGGATCCGCGACCCGGACACTGCGCTGCCCGCCATCGATCCCGATGCAGTGCGCCGACGGCTGTCGGCATTGGTCAAGGGCGCCACCGTAACCCGCGACGCGCCCGCGATGTACATCATCGAGGACGCACACTGGATCGACGACGTGAGCGATTCGATGCTGGCTGACTTCATGACAGTGATTCCGCAGACGCACTCGATGGTGCTGGTCACGCATCGTCCCGAATTTCGTGGTGCAATCACGCGGGTTCCCGGTACGCAGTCCTTGATGCTTGCGCCGCTGAACCATTCGGAATCGGCGGCGCTTGCGAGTGACTTGCTGGGCTCGGATCCGTCTGTCCAGGAGATGGCCACGACGATTGCGGGCCGCGCCGCCGGAAATCCGTTCTTCGCTGAGGAAATGGTGCGCGATCTTGTCGAACGTGGCGTGCTCCACGGTCGACATGGCGCCTACATGTGCGACGAAGACATAGCCGAGATCGATGTGCCGGTTACGTTGCAGGCGACAATCTCGGCTCGTATTGACCGGCTGAATTCGACTGCGAAACGGGCACTTTGCGCCGCCGCGGTGATCGGAATGCGCTTTGATACCAGCCTTTTGGCTTCGATGGGAGTCGACGCCGTTCCCGAGGACCTACTGCAGGCAGAGTTGATCGACCAGGTGAGTTTTACCGGCCATCCGGAATACGCGTTCCGCCACCCGCTGATTAGGACCGTCGCTTACGAGTCTCAACTCAAATCGGACCGCGCCAAGTCCCACCGACTGCTGGCCGCTGCCATCGAGTCCCAGGAAGCGTCGGCCGACGAGAATGCGGCGCTCATCGCAGATCATTTGGAAGCCGCCGGTGAGCTTCGTGCCGCGTATGCCTGGCGAATGCGCGCGGCTACCTGGTCCCAGCGCCGAGACATCGCCGCGGCGCTCGTCAGCTGGGAGCGCGCCGCTTCCATCGCTGACGAACTGCCGGCGGACGACGCGGATCGCCTGGCTTTGCGGATCGCGCCACGAACTCTCCTGTGTGCCAACGGTTGGCGGGCCCGCTTGCAGGTGCGCGGCCGACGCTTTCAGGAGATGCAGGAATTGTGTTCTGCTGCAGGTGATAAGGCGTCGCTCGCCATCGCGATGACCGGCCTGTTGGCCGAGAATGTTGTCAACACTCAGGTGCCGGAGGCCGCCAAGCTGGTGAGCGAACACATGGCACTCCTCGAGTCGATCGGTGATCCGACGTTGATCGTCGGGCTCGGCATTGGGCCACTCGCGGTCAAGTTCGCGATCGGCGAGATCGGCGAGGTGCTGCGGTGGTCACAGATGATCATCGACATGGCCGAGGGCGACCGGGCCGCGGGTAACTACATCCTTGGCTCCCCGCTGGCTTCGGCGTTATCGATCAGGGCGGTTGCACGGTGGGTGCTGGGCCAGGAAGGTTGGCGAGAAGACCGCACTCATGCTTTGGCGATGATGCATGACAGCGATGCGATTACGCAGGCTGTGGTCATGACCTATGCCTACGGTATGGCGATAGAAAACGGCGTGGTCCTCGCCGACGACGCCGCACTGCGTGACATCAGCGCGGCGCTGGATTTTGTACAAAGAACCGCTGACGATCTGGCGCTGAGCTTCACCATGACCACCATGGCAGGTGCTCTGATGCATGGCGACCGTGCGGCGCAGGAACACGGAATGGAACTGTGGAGACAGATTCGTGACAGGGCTGTCAGCGGCCGTTATTACCTCTCCCAAGTGCCTTTGGTCGACGTCTGGATCGGCCGGGGCATGGTGATCAAGGGCGACGTCGACGGTGGAGTAGCACTCATGCGTGCCAGCATCGACGAGTCGTACCGAGGTGAGCAGTTCGTGTATTGCCCATGGGCCACCCTGATTCTCGTGGAGACACTGTTGGAGCGTGGCGTCTCGGGCGACGTGGACGAGGCAGAGGCGGCGATCGAGCGCCTGTCGGCCTTGACGCAGTTCGACGACTGGGCATACCAGGACCTCATCATGTTGAGGATGCGCGCTCTTCTAGCGCGGGCAAAGGGCGATGAGACCTCGTATCGAGACTTCGTCAACCGCTATCTCGAGATGGCGGAATCGCTTGGCTTCGAAGGACACATCGCGATGGCGAAGGCGATGACATGACCACGGTGGGACTGGCCTGCGAGTCTTGCGGCGTCGCGCTGCGTGAGAGTGCGAAGTTCTGCGACGAATGTGGCACGCCTACGGCGCAATCCGCTGCGGCCGAATACAAGCAAGTCACTGTCCTGTTCGCCGACGTCGTGCACTCGATGGACATCGCCGCGGCGGTGGGTCCGGAGCGGCTGCGCGAGATCATGGGTGATCTCGTCAAGCGTTCGGCAGTGGTGGTGAAGCGTTACGGCGGGACCG
>JBAPQQ010000610.1:0-1784 GCA_049280695.1 Mycobacterium sp. | reverse complement strand
AGGCTGGCGCCGCGCATCCAGATGCCCTGCGCCGTCGGCGCGATCTCGACCGGCGCCCCCGCCAGCACGGCGACGGCGTCGCCGTGGCCGACTCCTGCCGCGGTCAGTCCACCGGCAACCCGGCGGGCCCGCTCGTGTACTTCCATCCAGCTGTGCCGGACCGGCGCGTCGGGCTCGCCGGTGACCATGCCCTTGGAGCTCCACTGGGCGTTGGCGAACATCGTCTCGGTGAATGTGCTCACGAAAATCCTTCTTGCTTTAGCGCATTGGCACGCCGGTGGGCCGCTGCCAGGTGTGGAGTGTCAAGAGAGTCGGGTGGTTACGCCTTGCGAGCCGCTGGGGTTCGACTGCCGTGCGCCCCGGCCGGGACTCACGGCACCTTCGGAAGGGCGTGACCCTCTCTGCGCCACCCCAGATGATCCGACCCTCCGGGCGGAGCGCCGTGCCGAGCGTTTCGGACGCACTGACTGTACAGACCCGATCGCAATGCAGCACGTCAGCGCGCCAGCTTGGGAGCAAACCGATGCACTGCCGTCACAGAACTCCCCGAACTGCGCAAACCTCGAGCTGTCGCTTACGTCAGAGCTCCAGGCTCCCGTCGGCGGGGAAGTATCAGGTGGCCGCCGCGACGTTTCCGCAAGGCTGGGTTGTCAACCGGGTATGACGGTACCTCCTCAGCGGCCCGAGGGCAGCGATCGCCCTTTTGCGGCCTCAACGCTGCGGAATCGTCATCACGTCGACCTGTGCAGTGGAAAAATGCGCTGGGTCGGGTCCCGTGAGGTCAACGCGTTCGTAGTCGCCGCGCCAGTCCGGAGGCCCGCACTGCGCGTCGCTGCACCGATGCCCGGACCGACGCCTCCGGCCCGACGACCCGGATCTTGTGCTTCGCCCGCGTGACCGCCGTGTAGAACAGCTCCCGTGTCAGCAGCCGCGACTCCTGCGGCGGCATCAGCACCGTGACCTCTTCTGCTTGGCTGCCTTGGCTCTTGTGGATCGTCATCGCATGCATCGTCTCGACGTCCGAGAGCCGGCTCGTCGCGAATTCGAGCCGCTCCGTCCCCGCGATCACCGCGCGCAACACACCGTCGCGCACCACCGTGACGCCCGTGTCGCCGTTGTACAGCCCCAGCCCGTAGTCGTTGGCCGTCACCAACACCGGTCGCCCGGCGTACCACGACGCCCAGATCGGCTCACCCGTCGCCTCCGCCAGCCACCGCTCCACCTGCCTGTTCCAATATCGCACGCCGAACGGGCCGCGTCGATGCGCACACAACAGCCGATGCTCGTCCAGCGTGCGCAGCGCCTCGGCGGCATCGCCCAAGACCGCCGCCTGCCGAAGCCGGAAAGCTTGCGGCACAACGACTTTGCGGAGCCCCTCGGAGGGCTCGGCGGTGTCGACCCATTCGATGTGCTCCCCGCCGGCGCGCAACACCTCGACTACTTCGTCGACGTCACCGGCGCGGATGGCCCCGGCCAGCGTGCCGATCGACTCGCCGAACCGATGCGATGTCCTCAGCGCGGCGACCTTCTTCTCGCCCAGTCCGTCGACCAGATCCGCCAGCACCGCGCCGGCCTCCACCGACGCCAGCTGATCGGGATCACCCACCAAGATCAACCGGGCATTTGGCCGCACCGCCTCGAGCAGCCGCGCCATCATGGTCAACGACACCATCGACGTCTCGTCCACCACGATCACGTCGTGCGGCAGCCGATTTCCGCGATCGTGGCGGAACCTCGCCGACGTGTCGGGCCGGCTGCCCAGCAGCCTGTGCAGTGTCGTCGCA
>JBAPQQ010000609.1:0-6420 GCA_049280695.1 Mycobacterium sp. | reverse complement strand
GGCTTCAAGCACCGGGCCCGCGTCGAAATGCGTTGGGTCGCTTCCGACGACTGCCAGAGCGACAGCGCTGCAGCGGCCGCGCTCGCCGACGTGCACGGCGTGCTGATTCCGGGCGGCTTCGGGATCCGGGGCATCGAGGGCAAGATCGGCGCGATCCGCCACGCCCGCACCCACGGCCTACCGGTGCTGGGACTGTGTCTGGGCCTGCAGTGCATCGTGATCGAGGCAGCCCGGTCCGTCGGACTGGCGCACGCCAATTCGGCTGAATTCGACCCGGACACTCCCGACCCGGTGATCTCCACCATGGCCGACCAGAAGCACATCGTGGCCGGCGAGGCGGACCTGGGCGGCACGATGCGACTGGGCGCCTACCCCGCGGTGCTGGAGCCGGATTCGATTGTGGCAGAGGCATATCAAGCGATCGAGGTGTCAGAGCGGCACCGCCACCGCTACGAGGTGAACAACGATTATCGGGACCGGATCGCGGCCGGTGGCCTGCGGTTCTCCGGCACGTCGCCTGACGGGCGCCTCGTCGAGTTCGTCGAGTATCCCCGGGAGGTCAACCCCTTCCTCGTCGGCACGCAGGCCCATCCCGAGTTGAAGAGCCGTCCCACCCGGCCGCATCCGCTGTTCGCCTCGTTCATCGGCGCAGCGCTGGATTACAAAGCCGCAGAACGCCTGCCGGTGGAGATTCCCGAGCAGACGCCCAACGGCAACGAGCATGCCGCCGGTGTCGAGGGGCTGCTGCATCAGCCAGTGGCCCGCCCGTGAGCGCGGCTGACCACGACTTCGAGACCACCTACTCTGAAACGGTCTACGAGGGCAACATCCTCGCGCTGCGCGCCTACGACGTGAGGATGCCCGGCGGCCGGACCGCCCGGCGCGAAGTGGTGGAGCACTACGGCGCCGTCGCGGTCGCGGCCGTGGACGACCGTCGCCGCGTGGCCGTGATCTACCAATATCGGCACGCGCTCGGGCGCCGGCTGTGGGAGCTTCCGGCCGGTCTCCTGGACGCCGCCGGCGAAGACCCGCTGGAGACGGCCAAACGGGAACTTCAGGAGGAAGCCGGGCTGGCCGCCGCCGAGTGGCGGGTGCTGCTGGACATCGCGTCTTCGCCGGGCTTCTCCGACGAGTCGGTGCGGGTGTATCTGGCGAGCGGTTTGGCCGAGGTCGATCGACCGCATGCGCACGACGAAGAGGCCGATCTGAGCGTGCACTGGTTTCCGCTCGAGATCGCGGCCGAGATGGTGCTGACGGGCGAGGTCGTCAACTCGTCTGCCGTGGCCGGCGTGCTCGCCGCCTACGCGGTGGTGGTCGACGGACAGCCGAGTCGTCCCTTGTACGCGCCGTGGCGCGATCGGCCCACCGCGTTCACCGACCGTCGGGCAAGGCGATGACCACCGTCGCGCCGGCGCTGGACAACCAGTTGCAGGGATATCTCGACCACTTGACCATCGAGCGGGGTGTGGCCGCGAACACGCTCAGCTCGTATCGGCGGGACCTGCGCCGCTACCAGGAACACCTCGTGCTGCGCGGCGTTCACGACTTGGCCGACGTCTCCGAGGCCGACGTCAGCGACTTCCTGGTGTCTCTGCGGCGCGACGACCCCGACACCGGTGTCGCCGGGCTGTCCGCGGTGTCTGCCGCCCGGGCATTGGTGGCAGTTCGCGGACTGCACCGGTTCGCCGTGGCCGAGGGAGTGACGAACACCGACGTCGCCAAGGAGGTCAAGCCGCCGGCGCCGAGCCGCCGGCTGCCCAAGAGCCTGACCGTTGATGAGGTGCTGGCGCTGCTGACCGGCGCCGGCGGTGACAGTCCGTCGGACGGCGCCCTGACCCTGCGCAACCGCGCGCTTCTCGAGTTGCTCTACTCGACGGGCGCGCGCATCTCGGAAGCGGTCGGCCTCGATATCGACGACGTCGACACGCACGCCCGCTCGGTCCTGCTGCGCGGAAAAGGCGGCAAGCACCGACTGGTGCCGGTCGGCAGGCCCGCGATCGACGCGCTGGACGCGTATTTTGTGCGGGGCCGGCCCGAACTCGCGCGCCGCGGTCGGGGCACACCGGCCATCTTCCTCAACGCCCGCGGCGGCCGGCTGTCCAGGCAGAGCGCCTGGCAGGTGCTGCAGGACGCCGCCGAGCGAGCCGGAATCACGTCCGGGGTGTCGCCGCACACGCTGCGGCATTCGTTTGCCACCCACCTGCTCGACGGCGGTGCCGACGTCCGGGTCGTGCAGGAACTGCTCGGCCACGCGTCGGTGACCACGACCCAGATCTACACGCTGGTGACCGTGCACGCGCTGCGCGAAGTGTGGGCCGGTGCGCACCCTCGCGCGCACTAGCCCAAATACTGCGACTCAAGCACCAGGTCGTGCAGCAGCGTCTGGTACTCGACGTGCGTCTTGTGCTCGCGGGTGTCCCAGAGCCGGCCCTGCTGCTCGCGCATGTAGGCGCGATATTTCGGGGAGCCGGGCACGCCGACGTTGTCGGCGACGACGATCGCGCCGGGGTGCAGCCAGCCGCGGTCCAGGATGCTGCGCAGGTCGGGCAGGTACGCGTTCTTGTCGTGGTCGACGAACACGAAGTCGAGGCAGCCCTCGGTGAAGCCGTGGTCGGCGGCGAGCGCATCGAGCGTCGTGCCGCCGTCGCCGATCGTCCCCACCACGCACGTCACCCGGTCTTCAATACCCGCGTGTGACCAGATTCGGCGGGCGATCTCCGCGTTCGCCGCCGAGAACTCGACGGAGAACACCTTGGCGGCCGGCGCGGCCCTCGCGATCCGTAGCGCGCTGTAGCCGCAGTACGTCCCGAGTTCCAGCGCCACCTTCGGATCGGCTCGCCGCACCGCGGCGTCCAGCAGTGCACCCTTCTCGTCGCCGACGTTGATCAGCATCGACTTCTGGTAGGCGAACCGGTCGATGGCGGCCAGCACGTCGTCGACGTCGTCCCGCCGCGCATGGCTTTCCACGTATGCCGCTGCCGCGGCCTCCCGGCCGTCGCCGAACTGGCCGGTCCTGGCGAACGTGCGGCCGCCCAGCGCCAGCCGCCACACCGACCACCGGAGCAGAGGCAGGCGTTGCTTGAGATTCATGAACAGAATCTAGCCACGCGTCTGCACGTAACCAACGGGTCACCGTAGATATGCTTGCCCGGATGTCCGCCACCATTGCGCACGAGTGCCCGGCATGACCGAGGAGGTCCCCGGGGCGGGCGAAGCGACGGGCACAGACACCGACCACCCGGGCGTCGGCCTGACCGGCCGGCCACCGCGCAACATCCCCGAGCCCCAGCCCAAGGCCACGCACGGGCCGGCCAAGGTCATCGCGATGTGCAACCAGAAGGGCGGCGTCGGAAAGACGACCTCGACCATCAACCTCGGGGCGAGCCTCGCCGAGTACGGCCGTCGGGTGCTGCTCGTCGACCTCGACCCGCAGGGCGCCTTGTCCGCGGGTCTCGGCGTGCCGCACTACGAACTGGACGTGACGATCCACAACGTCCTCGTCGAGTCGCGGGTGTCCCTCGACGACGTGATGGTGCACACCAAGGTCAGGCACCTCGATCTGGTGCCCAGCAACATCGACCTGTCGGCCGCCGAGATCCAGCTCGTCAACGAGGTGGGCCGCGAGCAGACGCTGGGCCGCGCGCTGTATCCGGTGCTCGACCGTTACGACTACGTCCTCATCGACTGCCAGCCCTCACTCGGGCTGCTCACCGTCAACGCACTTGCCTGCGCCGACGGGGTCGTGATTCCGACCGAATGCGAGTACTTTTCGCTGCGCGGGCTGGCACTACTGACCGACACCGTCGACAAGGTTCACGACCGGCTGAACCCGAAGCTGCACATCACGGGAATCCTCATCACCCGGTTCGACACTCGCACCGTCAACGCCCGCGAGGTGATGGCCCGGGTGGTGGAGCGGTTCGGCGATCTGGTGTTCGACACCGTCATCACCCGCACCGTCCGCTTCCCGGAGACCAGTGTGGCCGGCGAACCGATCATCACGTGGGCACCGAAATCCGCTGGCGCAGAAGGATATCGGTCACTGGCGCGCGAGGTGATCGACCGGTTCGGCGGCGCGTGACGTCGACGGACGCGGCACCGGCGTTTCACGTCCGGCTCAGCAACTTCGAGGGGCCGTTCGACCTGCTCCTGCAGCTTATCTTCGCGCACCGCCTCGACGTCACCGAAGTGGCGCTGCATCAGGTCACCGACGAGTTCATCGCGTACACGAAAGCCATTGGCTCGCAACTGGAGTTGGACGAGACCACCGCGTTCCTGGTGGTGGCCGCGACGCTGCTGGATTTGAAGGCGGCGCGGCTGCTGCCCGCCGGTGAGGTGGAGGACGCCGAGGACCTCGCGCTGCTGGAGGTGCGCGACCTGCTCTTCGCGCGGCTGCTGCAGTACCGGGCGTTCAAGCACGTCGCCGAGATGTTCGCCGAACTGGAGGCCGCCGCGCTGCGCAGCTACCCGCGGGCGGTGTCGCTGGAGGACCGCTACGCCGACCTGCTGCCCGAAGTCATGCTGGGAGTCGACCCGGCGAGCTTCGCGCAGCTCGCCGCGACGGCGCTGACCCCGCGGCCGGTTCCGACCATCGCCACCGCGCACCTGCACGAGACCATCGTGTCGATTCCGGAGCAGGCCGGTCAGCTGCTGGACGTCCTGCAACGCCGCGGGCCGGGACAGTGGGCGACGTTCTCCGAGCTGGTCGCCGGCTGCGCGGAGCCGATCCAGATCGTCGGGCGGTTCCTGGCGCTGCTCGAGCTGTACCGGTTGCGAGCGGTAGCATTCGAGCAGTCAGAACCACTTGGTGTGCTCCAGGTTTCGTGGACCGGAGACCGGCCGACAGACGAAGACTTGGTGAAGGCCACTCATGAGTGAGGAAAACCCGGACTTGGCCCTGGGGCTCGAACTGGAGCCTCAGAGCGAGCTCGAAGACGCCGAGCTGACGTCCGCGCTGGAGGCGCTGCTGCTGGTCGTCGACACTCCGGTGCCGGCGGCCACGCTGGCGACGGTGACGCAACAGACCACCGACCGGGTGACCGCCACGCTGGAGCGGATGGCCGCCGGGCTGGCGGACCGCGGCAGCGGCATCGACCTGCGCGACGCCGGCGGCGGTTGGCGCATGTACACCCGGGCGCGGTTCGCTCCGTACGTCGAGAAGCTGCTGCTGGACGGCGCCCGCTCCAAGCTGACCCGCGCCGCGCTGGAGACGCTGGCCGTGGTGGCCTACCGTCAGCCCGTCACCCGGGCGCGGGTGAGCGCGGTCCGCGGCGTCAACGTCGACGCGGTGATGCGCACGCTGCTGGCCCGCGGGCTGATCACCGAGGCGGGAACCGACGCCGACACGGGTGCGATGACGTTTGCGACCACGGAGCTGTTCCTCGAGCGGCTCGGGTTGTCGTCGCTGGCGGACCTGCCCGACATCGCGCCGCTGCTGCCCGACATCGACGTGATCGACGACATCACCGAATCACTGGACACCGAGCCGAGATTCGCACGGCTCAACCGGGTGCATACCGAACAGCCGGTGCCCGAACTCGACATGGACCGGGACTGACGTGTCCTCTCCGGAAGGCGTCCGGCTGCAAAAAGTGTTGTCGCAGGCGGGAATCGCGTCGCGCCGGGCCGCCGAGCGGATGATCACCGACGGCCGCGTCGAGGTGGACGGGCACGTGGTGACCGAGTTGGGAACCAGGGTGGATCCGCACGTGGCGGTGGTACGGGTCGACGGGGCGCGCGTCATGCTCGACGACACGCTGGTGCACCTCGCGCTGAACAAGCCGCGCGGAATGCACTCGACGATGTTCGACGACCAGGGCCGTCCGTGCATCGGGGATTTGATCGAGCACCGTGTCCGGGGAAACAAGAAGCTGTTTCACGTGGGCCGACTCGACGCCGACACCGAGGGATTGATCCTGCTCACGAATGACGGCGAACTGGCGCACCGGTTGATGCACCCGTCCTACGAGGTGCCCAAGACGTACGTGGCGACGGTGAACGGCACGGTGCCCCGCGGAGTCGGCAAGACGTTGCGGGCCGGCGTCGAACTGGAGGACGGGCCGGCGTCCGTCGACGACTTCGCGGTAGTGGACTCGGTGCCGGGCAAGACGATGGTGCGGGTCACGCTGCACGAGGGACGCAAGCGAATAGTCCGGCGCCTGTTGGCCGCTGTCGGCTATCCGGTGCAGTCCCTGGTGCGCACCGACATCGGTGCGGTGTCACTGGGTAATCAACGGCCCGGAAGCATCCGGGCGCTGAGGCGGGACGAGATCGGCCAACTGTACAAGGCGGTCGGGCTGTGAGCGTTTCGCTGACCATCGCGATTGACGGCCCTGCCGGTACCGGAAAGTCCTCCGTGTCAAAGGGTTTGGCGAGGGCACTCGGCGCGAGGTACCTCGACACCGGGGCGATGTACCGGGT
>JBAPQQ010000608.1:0-3654 GCA_049280695.1 Mycobacterium sp. | reverse complement strand
GCCAACCGGCTGGCGAATTTCGACGACGCGAACCTGCGGCGCTCGGCGCGCGCGGCGGTGGCGGCGGCCGCGCGGGTGGAGCGTGCACTGGACATCCTCGGTGACTCGGTGCCCGATCACCTGGCGGCGGCAGGCACGCTGCGGGTGGAGCACCGCCAGGCCTCACTGGAGGAGCTGGGCCGGCTGGCCGATCCGCCGATGACTAAAGACGCTGTGGCAGGCCGGATTAGGCGACTGCTGTCGATGGCCGACCGGAAGGCGAAGCAAGACGGCATCCCCGACACGGAGTCGGCGGTAACCCCGGACCTACTCGAGGACGCAGAGTGAAGCAATACCGTCGCGATGACCTGACTTTCGACTACATCGACGAAGGGCCCGCCGACGGACCCGTCGTCGTGCTGTTGCACGGTTTTCCTCAACTGAACACAAGCTGGGACGCGGTCATCGAGCGGCTGACCGCGCGCGGATACCGATGCGTTGCGCCGAACCAGCGGGGTTATTCGCCGGGTGCCAGGCCGGCGCGGCGCCGCGATTACCGCGCGGTCGAACTCGTCGAGGACGTCCGGGTGCTGATCGACGCCGTCGGTGCCGCGCGGGTGCATCTGGTCGGCCACGACTGGGGGGCCGCCGTGGCGTGGGGTGCGGCAGCAGAGATTCCCGAGCGCGTCGCGACGCTGACGTCGTTCTCCGTGCCGCATCCGACCGCCTTCACCAAGGCTCTCGTGACGAGCCGCCAGGGTCTTGCTTCCTGGTACATGTACTTCTTCCAGCTGCCGTGGCTGCCGGAGCGGCTGCTGCTCGGCGCGGATCGCCAGGGCGCCCGCGCGATCAAAGCGCTGCAATCGGGCGGCCAGACGCGTGAAGCCGCCGAGCGTGACGTCGAAGCGATGTCCGAGCCGGGTGCGTTGACCGCCGCGCTGAATTGGTACCGCGCCATGTTTCTGAGCAATCCGGCGCAGGCGGTCGGCAAGATCTCGGTGCCCACGATGTACGTCTGGAGCGACGGCGACATCGCGCTCACCGAGAAACCCGCTCGCGAGACCGCCCGATACGTCAGCGGCGAGTACCGCTTCGAAGTGCTGCCCGGCGTTTCGCACTGGATCCCCGAGGAGCAGCCCGACAAGGCAGCCGAACTATTGCTGGAGTGGTTCGACGCCCACCCGACCTAGAACGGCGGATCCTCGGGTGGCGGAGCCTCTTTCGGCGGCGGCTGCCAGTCGGGCGGCAGCTCTTCTGATTCGTACGGATCGTTCACCCAAGCGCAGAACGGACTGGTGCTCGGTTTGCCCTTGAGCAGAAAGAGCATGTCGCGCATGTGATTTCGGAACCTACGCCCCTCGATCTCGTGCTTTCGAGCCTGCCGCACATGGCGGTGTTCCTCGTTGAGCGGCCGAGGTGGCACGATTTCTCCTGCGGGCCCGTGCAATTCGCGCCTTCTGGTCCCTCGCATGATTTCGCCGCCGCGATACGGGCTGCCGACACGCGGGTTTTCTCATTGCCGGGAACAAGTCCACCCCGCCAGGCGTGGTGCGGTAAACCCTGCCCGTCGGAGACGTCCAGATCATTGTTCCGCCGGTGATTCTTCTGAGATACACCCGAAAGTTCCGGTCGTGGGGGCATCAGCCTGGTGGTCCTTCGGTCCCTATCCGGCATGGCGCGCCCGGCAGGGGCAATCTCAGCAACCAGTGGGTCGGCAGCGGGCCCGCAGGAACCTTATGACATGGACCCGATAGCCTGCGAGAATCGGCAGCGTTGTTTCTTTGAGAGGAAACGATCTGACATGACTGATAAACAGTTCACCGACATCGGTGCCCCTGGAGGGCTGACCCTCACGGATCTATGCGACCAAATCGAGCAAAAGATCCACAGCAACGCAGACAACTATAAGTTGCCGCAGGAGTTCCCGGACTGGCAGTCGTGCGTGGAAGATCGGGACGCCACCATTTACAAGTTGAGTGCGGCTGTTGTCAACCTTTGCCAAATGGTGGAGTACTTGGCATCGAAGCATCAGCACGGCGGTGCTGGCCACGCCACTACATGAGGCAAAGGACATCTGCCTGCCGGGCGTGACTCACCAGGCCTAGGAGTCGGTCTCCCACCGAATGGCACATGACAGTGCCGTCGGCGAGTTGTTCGTCCTGCCAACCGCCGGGTCCGCTGTAGAAGGTCTTGAGCCGATGATGTTGACGGCAAAGACATTTCAGATTCCACGGCACCGTCGGCCCGCCGCTCGCTGGATTGTCGTGGTTGAAGGGGATCGTATGGTCGATGTCACAGAACTCGGCAGGCCGATCACAGCCCGGGAAGCGGCACGTCAGGTCCCGGCACCGGATCCATTGCTCCATGGCCGCCGTGGGCTGGTACCGAAACGCCGCGGCCGCATCGAAACTCGGGTCGAGCATGCGCTGTGCCGCTGCCTCGGCGAGTTGGCGTACTTGATCGGCGTCGATCACTCCGTAGCCCTGCAGGTAACCCGGCTGCTCGCTGCGCCCTCGCAGCGTGTCTTCGCTGGCGACCACGTTGATCACCACCCGGGGGCCTATCCTCTTCTCGGGTTGCCGCTCGGCGGTTGGGCAGTCGGGCCGCTTGCAGATGCAGGTAAGGACGCGGCCTTCGGCGAGCGCAGCCAGCGCGTCGGCGCGTCGCTGGGCGATGGTGCGCGGATCCTCCCCGCAGAGTGAATCGGCCATCTCCGACAGCCGCTTGTCGAAGACTGCCGCCGCAGTGGCCGCCACCGTGCCCCTGACGCTCGCCAATCCGTCGGGCAACGGGGCGACGGTGATGTGGCGGTCACGCTCCTCGGCGGCCAGCCGGCGCTCCCGAGCGGCATCGGGATCAAGAGCCCGCACGGCGGCGTCCACGGCGTTGATGATCCGTCGCCTCGACCAGCAGTGCCAATTGACTATCCGGGCTGCCAGGGACTCGTCCAGCTGCGAGATCAGGTCGCCGCTGACGAATTCGGTGCGTATGAGGACCAATTCGACTGTGCGCCAATCGGTTCGCCCCTCCGCGAGGAGCGCACCTATCTTGGGCAGCTGCGATTTCAGCGCCTCGGCGTGCGAAACCAAGAAACTTGCGGCGCGCGGCGAGAGGTTCATCGCGGCGGCCACTTCGGCGGCGGTGCGCTGGAACCCCGAAACCGTGGCGTAGCCGGGGCCGCACTGGGCCTCGTAATCCTCTTCCATGCGGTGGGCCAGCAATGCCGCTATTGCAGCGAGCTTGCGGGCCATCAGCTGCGACTCCCGACGGTGGACCTCCTCCACCGCCTCGATCAGTTCACCGGGCCCGGCCTGCTCGAACATAGTTTCGATTCTAGGTTAGGGCGCCGACAAGAACTTCTCCCGATCGACGATCGCCCGATCGATCTCACCCGTCGCGACAAGCCGGCCCGTGTCGTCGGCGGCCCGCACCGCGAACGTCAGCGCTCGGCCGGCAGGCGCCGACGGCGGCTCGGCAAAGACCTCGACGGCGCCGCCCACTCTTGTCGCGCGGAGGTGCTCGACGCGCACCGCGATTCCGACCGTCGTCTGGCCCGGTGCAAGGAACGGCGCAGCCGACTGCACCGTCGCAGCCTCCAGCCATGCGATCAGCCGCGGCGTCGCGAGCACAGGAACGTCGCCGCTGCCCACACTCGTCGCAGTGTCAGCGTCGGTC
>JBAPQQ010000607.1:0-3261 GCA_049280695.1 Mycobacterium sp. | reverse complement strand
GTCCAGGCTGGCCAGCAGGTCGAGTTGCGGCCCGGTCTTGGGCAGCTCGTAGCGGAAGAAATAGCGGCCGGCTTGGCGCTTACCGTCGTAGAAGTCTCCGCTACGGCCATGAGCGGCGCGCATCTGCTCGAGCCACATCCATGCGATCACCAGGTGCCCCATCGCCTCCAGGTACACGACGCTGTTCGCCAGCGCCGCCTCCACGTCGCCGGAGGCGAACATGCCAGTGGTGACGTCGACCAGCCGGCGCCACGCCCCGTCGAGTTGGTCTGCCAGCTTGGCCAATTCGCAGTCCAACGCCGCAGCTGCCACCACGCTCGCGTTGACCGCGTCCGTCAACGCCGCCAGGCTCGCACCGCCACGCTGAACCACCTTGCGGCCCAACAGGTCCAGGCTCTGGATGCCGTGGGTGCCCTCGTGGATCGGGTTCAGCCGGTTGTCGCGGTAGTGCTGTTCGACGTCGTACTCGCGGGTGTAGCCGTAGCCGCCGTGCACCTGGATCGCAAGGTTGTTGGCCTCCAGACACCATTGCGACGGCCAGCTTTTGGCGATCGGCGTCAGGATGTCCAGCAGCAGCGACGCCGACTCGAGTTCTGACTCGCTGTCCGGGCTGTGCGTGACGTCGACCAGTCGGCCGCAATACAGAGCCAACGACAGCGCACCCTCCACGTACGACTTCTGCGCCAGCAGCATTCGTTTCACGTCGGGATGCTCGATGATCGGCACTTGAGGGCCGGCCGGATCCTTCGCGGTCACCGGTCGGCCTTGCGGTCGACTGCGCGCGTACACGAGCGACTTCAGATATCCGGTGTAACCCAACGCAATTGCGCCCAACCCCACTCCGAGGCGGGCCTCGTTCATCATGTCGAACATGTAACTCAAGCCGCGGTGCGGCTCGCCGACCAGATAGCCGACGGCGCCGTCGAAGTTGAGCACGGTGTTGGTGATGCCGCGGAAGCCCATCTTGTGGTTGAGCCCGGCCAGCACCACCGCATTCCGCTCGCCGACCGAACCGTCAGCCGACATCAGGTATTTGGGCACGATGAACAACGAGATGCCCTTCGTGCCGGGCGGACCGCCGGGGATCTTCGCGAGCACCAGGTGCACGATGTTCTCGGTGAGCTCGTGGTCGCCGCCAGAGATCCACATCTTCGAGCCGAACAGCCGGTAGATGCCGGCCGAAGAAGCGTCGCTCTGGGGCTCTGCGCGGGTGACGATGTCGGCCAGCGAGGACCCGGCCTGTGGCTCGGACAGGCACATCGTGCCCGAAAAGCGGCCCGCCAGCATCGGTTTCACGAACGACTCGATCTGCTCGGCGGTGCCGTACTTGGCCAGCAGGTTCGCATTGGCCAGCGTCAGCAGCACGTAGCCGGCGGTACTGACGTTTGCGGCGTGGAAGAAGGCCAGCCCGGCACCGGCCACCGCCGTCGGCAACTGTGCGCCGCCCAATTCGGCGTCCATCCCCATCGCGATGAGATCGGCCCGGGCGAACGCGTCCAGCGCCTCCCCCACCTCACCGATGATCGTGACCGTCGTCCCGTCGAACGAAGGCTCGTTGGCGTCGCTCGTCTTGTTGTGCGGCGCGAAGTAGCGGGTCGCCAGCTGTTCGCACAGGTCGAGCACGCCCGCGAAGGTCTCGGCGGAATGTTCGGCGAAGCGCTCGCGTCTGGTCAGCTCGTCGACCCGCAGCCATTCGAACAGCAGGAAATCCAGATCGCGGCGGGACAACAGCGTCGACTTCATCGTGGTGCTGAGGTTAGTGGCAGGGCAGCCCGGGTAGGTGACACTCTGATGCAGATGACACACGGCGATTTGCAGCCCGACCCCGCCGAGGGCAGCCACGTCGAAGACGGACTCGTGGAGCATCCCACCGCGGAGGACTTCAAGCAGGCGCGGTCCCTTCCGGCGGACCCGACGTGGTTCAAACGCGCGGTGTTCTACGAGGTGCTGGTGCGGGCGTTCTACGACGCCGGCGCCGACGGGTCCGGTGACCTGCGGGGGCTCACCGAGAAACTCGACTACCTGCAGTGGCTCGGTGTCGACTGCGTGTGGCTGCCGCCGTTCTACGACTCGCCGCTGCGCGACGGCGGCTACGACATCCGCGACTTCTACAAGGTGCTGACCGAGTTCGGCACGGTCGACGACTTCGTCGCGCTGCTCGACGCCGCGCACCGCCGCGGTATCCGGGTGATCACCGATCTGGTGATGAACCACACGTCCGACTCCCACCCGTGGTTCCAGGAATCGCGGCGGGACTCTGACGGCCCCTACGGCGACTTCTACGTCTGGAGTGACACCAGCGACCGCTACGCCGACGCGCGCGTCATCTTCGTCGACACCGAGGAGTCGAACTGGACGTTCGACCCGGTGCGCCGTCAGTTCTACTGGCACCGGTTCTTCTCCCACCAGCCCGACCTCAACTACGACAACCCGGCCGTGCAGGAGGCGATGCTGGACGTCCTGCGATTCTGGCTGAACCTCGGCATCGACGGCTTCCGGCTGGATGCCGTGCCGTACCTGTTCGAGCGGGAGGGCACCAACTGCGAGAACCTGCCGGAGACGCACGCGTTCCTGAAGCGCTGCCGCAGCGTGGTCGACGACGAATTCCCCGGCCGGGTGCTGCTGGCCGAGGCCAACCAGTGGCCCGCCGACGTGGTGGAGTACTTCGGCGACCCGGACACCGGCGGCGACGAGTGCCATATGGCGTTTCACTTCCCGCTGATGCCGCGCATCTTCATGGCCGTGCGACGCGAGTCGCGGATACCTATTTCGGAGATCCTCTCGCAGACCCCGCCGATCCCGAAGATGGCGCAGTGGGGCATCTTTCTGCGTAACCACGACGAGCTCACGCTGGAGATGGTCACCGACGAAGAGCGCGACTACATGTATTCCGAGTACGCCAAGGACCCGCGGATGAAAGCCAACGTCGGCATCCGCCGGCGGCTGGCTCCGCTGCTGGAGAACGACCGCAACCAGATCGAGTTGTTCACCGCCCTGCTGCTGTCGCTGCCGGGATCGCCGGTTCTCTACTACGGCGACGAGATCGGGATGGGCGACATTATCTGGCTCGGCGACCGCGACGGCGTCCGCACGCCGATGCAGTGGACGCCCGACCGCAACGCCGGCTTCTCCACGGCCAACCCCGGCCGGCTCTACCTACCGCCGAACCAGGATCCGGTCTACGGTTATCCGTCGGTGAACGTCGAGGCGCAGATCGACAGCTCGACCTCGCTGCTGAACTGGACCCGCACGATGCTCGCC
>JBAPQQ010000606.1:0-3207 GCA_049280695.1 Mycobacterium sp. | reverse complement strand
CGATTGCGCCGCAGCCCACGGCGACGGTTCCCGCGTCGACCGCGACTGCGCCGCAGCCCACGGCAACCCAGGCCCCCGCGACCCAGCGCACGGCTGTGACGACGGTGGCGCCCACCACGCCGGAAGGCTAGAAGCGGATCAGCGGTACCCGTCGGGATCCGACGTGGCCTCGTTCAGCGAGGCGTCGGCGTAGCCGCGGCAGTAGTCCCAGGTCACATATGTGTCGGGTTCGGGATCGTAGGCCGGCTCGTGCGGCCGGACCGTACCGTCGACCAACAGCTGCAACAGGTTGGCGCGCAGCATGTCCCAGTCGTGGTAGTGGTCTTGCTGGCAATCGTCGCACGACACCACCAGGCCACGAATTCCCTTGTGCGCCAACAACGCTTCGTACACCGCCAGATCCGCGAGATCGGCTTCTACGGCAATGCGCTCCTGAGGATCGAGCGGCTGCCCCGGCTCGATGTCGTCCAGCGCCGACGATGGGTCCAGCGGATCGTCGGCGAAGGGGTCGGGCGGCAAACCCGGGGGGAGCTGGTCGCGCACGCCTCTACAGTAGCTAGCCGGTCCGACATTCCGCCAGCGGCGTGCAGGCCTGCGCCACGGTGTCGTCAACCACGGCGATACCGTCGTTACCGATAAGATGAGCACCTAGCCCCGCCCGATGGAGGCCCTCCCGATGTCGATAACAGACGGTCATACTTCGGTGGATTCGGCTGTTTCCGGCCCTGTCGCCGCCCCCGCGCGCACCGGCGGCGACGATCCCCACAAGATCGCGATGCTGGGGCTCACCTTCGACGACGTGCTGCTGCTTCCGGCAGCCTCCGACGTGGTCCCGGCCGCCGCCGACACCTCCAGCCAGTTGACCAGAAGGGTCCGCCTGAGGGTGCCGTTGGTCAGCTCCGCGATGGACACCGTCACCGAGGCGCGCATGGCCATCGCGATGGCCCGCGCGGGCGGAATGGGCGTGCTGCACCGCAACCTGTCGGTGGCCGAGCAGGCCGGCCAGGTCGAGATGGTGAAGCGGTCGGAGGCCGGCATGGTCACCGATCCGGTGACATGCTCGCCGGACAACACGCTGGCCGAAGTGGACGCGATGTGCGCGCGGTTCCGGATCTCCGGGTTGCCGGTGGTCGACAGCACCGGCGCTCTCGTCGGCATCATCACCAACCGCGACATGCGCTTCGAGGTCGACCAGGGCAAGCGCGTGTCGGAGGTCATGACCAAGGCCCCGCTGATCACCGCGCGCGAGGGCGTCACCGCGGATGCAGCCCTGGGGCTGTTGCGCCGCAACAAGATCGAGAAACTGCCGATCGTCGACGGACACGGGCGGCTGACCGGGCTGATCACGGTCAAGGACTTCGTCAAGACGGAGCAGCATCCGCTGGCCACCAAGGACAGCGACGGCCGGTTGCTGGTCGGCGCGGCCGTCGGCACCGGCGACGACGCCTGGGTGCGGGCGATGACGCTGGTGGACGCCGGCGTCGACGTCGTGGTGGTGGACACCGCGCATGCGCACAATCGCCTGGTGCTCGAGATGGTGGGCAAGCTGAAGGCCGAGGTCGGCGAGAAGGTGGAGGTGATCGGCGGCAACGTCGCCACCCGCACCGGAGCCGCGGCGCTGGTGGACGCGGGGGCCGATGCGGTGAAGGTGGGCGTCGGGCCCGGGTCCATCTGCACCACGCGAGTGGTGGCCGGTGTCGGCGCACCGCAGATCACCGCGATCCTGGAGGCAGTGACGGTCTGCGCACCCGCCGGTGTGCCGGTGGTCGCCGACGGGGGCCTTCAGTACTCGGGCGACATCGCCAAGGCGCTGGCCGCGGGTGCGTCCGCGGCGATGCTGGGCTCGTTGCTGGCCGGCACCGCCGAAGCGCCCGGCGACCTCATCTTCGTCAACGGCAAGCAGTTCAAGAGCTATCGCGGCATGGGATCGCTGGGCGCGATGCGCGGGCGCGAGAACAAGTCGTTCTCCAAAGACCGCTACTTCCAGGACGACGTGCTCTCCGAAGACAAGCTGGTGCCGGAGGGCATCGAGGGCAGGGTGCCGTTCCGCGGCCCGTTGGCCACCGTCATCCACCAGCTCACCGGCGGCCTGCGCGCGGCCATGGGCTACACCGGCTCGGCGACCATCGAGGAGCTGCAGCACGCGCAGTTCGTCCAGATCACCGCGGCCGGCCTGAAGGAAAGCCATCCGCACGACATCGCGATGACGGTCGAAGCGCCGAACTACTACAGCGTTCTCTGATGGCGCCGAAATTCACGTTATGCAGGCCGCCACTCGCACTTTCTCTGCATAACGTGCATCTCGCGGTGAACGGGAGTTGAGCATGCGCGACATGGTCGAAATCGGCTTGGGCCGCACCGCGCGGCGCACCTACGAACTCGACGACGTCAACATCGTGCCGTCGCGGCGCACCCGCTCCAGCAAAGACGTGTCGACGGCGTGGCAGCTCGATGCCTACCGGTTCGAGATACCGGTGCTGTCGCACCCCACCGACGCGCTGGCGTCGCCGGAGTTCGCGATCGAGCTGGGCCGGCTCGGCGGACTGGGGATCCTCAACGGGGAAGGGCTGATCGGCCGGCACGCCGACGTCGGGGAGAAGATCGCCGCGGTCATCGAGGCTGCGGAGAAGGAGCCGGAGCCCTCGGCGGCGATCCGGCTGCTGCAGCAATTGCACGCCGCGCCGCTGAATCCCGATCTGCTCGGCGCCGCCGTCGCCCGGGTGCGCGACGCGGGCGTGATCACCGCGGTGCGGGTCAGCCCGCAGAACGCACGCTCGCTGACGCCCGTGCTGGTGCAGGCCGGCATCGACCTGCTGGTGATCCAAGGCTCGATCGTGTCCGCGGAGCGCGTCGCCAGGGATCGAGACGGGTCCGGTGAACCCCTCAATCTGAAGACGTTCATCGCCGAGCTGGACGTGCCCGTCGTGGCCGGCGGAGTACTCGACCACCGGACCGCGCTGCACCTGATGCGCACCGGCGCCGCAGGCGTCATCGTCGGCTACGGCTCCACCAGCGGGGTCACCACCAGCGACGAGGTGCTTGGCATCAGCGTGCCGATGGCCACCGCCATCGCCGACGCCGCCGCGGCGCGCCGCGAGTACCTCGACGAGACCGGGGGCCGCTACGTGCACGTGCTGGCAGACGGCGACATCCACACGTCCGGCGACCTGGCCAAGGCGATCGCGTGCGGCGCGGACGCGGTGGTGC
>JBAPQQ010000605.1:0-8961 GCA_049280695.1 Mycobacterium sp. | reverse complement strand
ACCGCGCTGTTTCCCGCCGGGCCCGGTCGCGGCCCGGCCGGCGTCGGCACGGTCTGCGGATTCACCGACGGCGCAAGACTGTTCTGCGCACCCTGAACCATCTGCAGCAGTTGCGGCATCGTAATCGGCAGCCTGCACCGTCCGCTCAAGCCCGTCAGCGGCTGCTGGATAGCCTGTAGGTCCTTGCCCGCCTGCGGATTGGCGTCGAAGTACGTGTTCACCGCCGCCAGCGCTTGCGGGCCCTGCTGCTGGGCGGCCGCGGTCAGTGCCGCGTTGGTGGCGGAGTGGCTGTCGAGGTAGGCACCCGTGTTGGTGGCCACCGTCCCGATCGTGCGGGCGATTTCGCTTGCGGCGCACGGATCGTTCGCCGCGGTGGCCGACGGGCCGGTCACGACCGCGGCCGCGACGCCGCCGGACAGGCATGCGGCCAAGACGCCACAAAGGGCGCGGGGCACGGTCGGGGTGGTCCCGCCAAGAGACAACTTCATAGCCAACTCCTAACGATTTGCCGACAATTCGGCAACAGCGCGCATCGCTGCGACGCTCACTTGTGGTCCACGGCCAGCAAACGACCGACCATCATGGTGCCAGCCGTTCCCGTGCAAATGCCAGTCGGAGCAGGAAAGCCGAGGTCGCGGCGTTTCGACGGCTCGGCACAACCGGGGCTGCCCGGGGTTCCCGGACCACCGAAGGGCAGGTCAGCGCTGCGGGCGGCCCTCAGTTGCCTGTTGTAGGCTCACCAACGCCGGAAGAAAGGCGGAGTCAGCCATCCAGCAGTTCATGATGCGCTTGAGCGGCAACCTGCGCCGCTACCGCTGGGGGGTGTTCGCCGCCTGGTTGCTGGTCCTTGTACCTGCGGTGCTGGTCTCGTTGCATCAGTCCAACAACCTCACCGGCGGCGGATTCGAGGTGTCCGGCTCGCAGTCGCTGCGGGTGCAACGGCAGGTCGAAGATCACTACCCCGGCCAGGGCGCATCTCCGTTGGCGCTGGTCGCGGCCCCGCGGCCGGGAGCCAGCGTCGAGGACATGACCGCCGCGGTGAGTCTTCTCGAGCAGAAGGCCACCGACGTGCCCAGTGTCTCGGTGGCGCCCAACCCGACGCAGCCACCGCCGAGTCCCGACCGCCCCTACGTGGTCTCGCTGAAACTCGACTTCCACAACTCCGGTGCGGTCGACGTTGCCAAGCAACTTCGCAGCAAAGTCGGGATCTCCGGCGACAAACCCGGGCGGCTGGAGAACGGCAAAGTCGACCTGTACGTGATCGGCCAAGGAGCGCTCGGCGCGGCGGCACAGTCGAAAACCAAACACGACATCGCCGAAGCGGAGCGATGGAATCTTCCGATCATCCTGATCGTCCTGCTCGCGGTCTTCGGGTCGCTCGCGGCCGCGGCGATCCCGTTGCTTCTGGGTGTCGTCACCGTCGCGATCAGCATGGGCCTGATCTACCTGCTGTCGACGGTCACCACGATGTCGGTGTTCGTCACGCCGACGGTGTCGATGTTCGGTATCGCGCTGGCCGTGGACTATTCGTTGTTCATTTTGATGCGCTACCGCGAGGAGCTACGGGCCGGCCGCGACGCTCAACAGGCCACCGACGCCGCGATGTCCACCTCCGGGCTGGCCGTGGTGCTGTCGGGGCTCACCGTCATTGCCTCGATCGCCGGCATCTACCTCATCAACACCCCGGTGCTGCGGTCGATGGCCACCGGGGCGCTGCTGACCGTGGCCGTGGCCGTACTCACGTCGGCGACGCTGATCCCCGCCGTTCTGGCGACGTTCGGGCGGGCGGCAGCCAAGCGGTCATGGCTGCTGCACTGGTCCCGGCGTCCCGAATCCACTCAGTCGCCGTTCTGGACACGCTGGGTGGGCTTGGTGATGCGCCGGCCATGGGCGTTTGCGCTGGTGGCGTCGGTTCTGCTGCTGACGCTGGCCGCGCCCGCGCTGTCGATGACGCTCTCGAACAGCATGCAGCGCCAGTTCGCCCCCGACCACGAGGTCCGCGGCGGGGTGAACGCGGCCGCCCAGGCGCTCGGCCCCGGCGCGCTCGGCCCAATCCGCGTACTGGTCACCTTCCCCGACGGCACCGCGTCCAGCCCGCAGGCCCAGCAGCTCATCGACGCCGCAGGGCAGCAGATGCGCGAGGCACCCCACATCGTGACCGTGCAGCCTGCGGTGCTGGCCGACGACGGCGACAGCGCACTGCTGTCGGCGGTGCTGGCGATCGATCCCGAGGACATGTCGGCGCGCGACACGGTCGACTGGATGCGGGAGCGACTGCCGCAGTTGCCCGGCGCCGGAAACGTTCGCTTCGACGTCGGCGGGCCCACCGCGCTGATCAAGGACTTCGACGACCGGGTGGAGCAGACCCAGCCGTGGGTCTTCCTGTTCGTGTCGGCGATCGCGTTCGTGATGCTGCTGATCTCGATCCGGTCGGTGTTCCTGGCGTTCAAGGGAGTGCTGATGACAGTGCTCTCCGTCGCCGCCGCCTACGGCAGCATCGTGATGGTGTTCCAATGGGGCTGGCTGAAAGCCCTTGGATTCCAACCGATTTCGTCGCTCGACAGTTCGGTGCCGCCCCTGGTGCTGGCGATCACCTTCGGTCTGTCGATGGACTACGAGATCTTCCTGCTGACCCGCATCAGGGAACGGTTCCTGCAGACCAACAACACCCGTGACGCGGTGACGTGGGGCGTCAGCACCAGCGCCCGCACCATCACCAGCGCAGCACTGATCATGATCGCGGTGTACGTCGGGTTCGCGTTCGCCGGCATGCCGCTGGTCGCGGAGATCGGGGTCGCCTGCGCGGTGGCGATCGCGGTCGACGCCACCGTCGTGCGTCTCGTGCTCGTACCTGCGCTGATGGCGATGTTCGCCCAGTGGAACTGGTGGCTGCCGGACTGGCTGCACAAGATCCTGCCGTCGGTCGACTTCGAACGGCCGCTGCCCAAAGTCGACATCGGCGACGTCGTCGTCATCCCGGACGACATCTCGTCGCTCGTGGCGCCGAACTCCGACGTGCGCATGGTGGTCAAGTCGGCGGCCAAGCTCAAAGACCTTGCCCCCGATGCCATTTGCGTCGCCGACCCGCTGGCGTTCAGCGGCTGCGGGCGGCGCGAGGAGGAGCCGACGGCTGCCCGCAACGTCCACACCGCCCAACTGCCCCCGCGAGCTTCGTGGCCGGATTCTCTTCGCGCAAGCGGTCCCCCGCAAGGACGGCGCGCTCCCATATCGGCGCTGCGCCACCGTGGCAGCCGAAGGAAGGTGCCGTGGGCCGGCCGCGGCGTGCATCCGGTCACCATGTGGCGCGGCAGGCTGTCGGTGGTGCTCGACGCGCTGGCGGTCGACGCGCAGACCGAGACCCCGGTTGCGCGGCGCAGCCCCGTGGAAACCACGAACGTCCAGCTGCCCACGGGGGACCGCCTGCAAATCCCCACCGGCGCCGAGACTCTGCGGATGAAGGGCTATCTGTTGATGTGCCGCAACAGCAGCCGCGACTACGCGGAGTTTGCTGAGCTGGTCGACACGATGGACCCCACCACGGCTGCGCTGGTGCTGGCCGGTATGGATAAGTACTACTGTGGTCAGCAACCCAGGAAACAGTGGGTTGCCACTCAACTCGTCCGCAGACTGGCGGACCCCCAGCCGTCGGACGAGGAGATTGAGCCCGACGTGGACTGGGAAGAAGTCAAACAGCGATGCCTTTCGGTGGCCGTGGCGATGCTGGAGGAGGCGAGGTGACGTTGGCCGTAGACGCGCATGACGACGCACCGACCACGGCTCGCCTGGCCTCGTCCGCCTCACCGTCGCCGCTGTCCGCGTACGAGAAGAAGCCGGTGGAGTTCTGGCCCACCGCCGCGATCCGGCTTGCGGTCCAAAGCGGCGACCTCGACGTGTGGCAACGCATCGTCGTGGCGCTCAAACGCGATCCGTACGGCCGGACCGCGCGCCAGGTCGAGGAGGTGCTGGAGACCGCGCCGTCGTACGGCGTCGGCAGGGCACTCACCGAGGTGCTGGCACGCACCCGGGCCGACCTCGAGGCCGACGAACGCGCGGAGGTGGCGCGGCAGATTTCCGCGCTGATCGACCGCTCCGGTCTATCCGGGCGCGAGTTCGCGTCGCGGATCGGCGCGTCGGGCGAGGACCTCGCGGCCTACCTGGCGGGCGACGTCAGCCCGTCGGCGGCACTGATGGTCCGGATGCGCCGACTCTCCGACAGGTTCGCGAAGATGAGGCACACGCGAGGCCAGGGCTGACGGAGCCAGGCGGCATGTGGACAGAGCCCAGCGACGACGCAGTACGCAACCTGCTGCGCGCCACCCGGACGATCGCGGTGGTCGGGGCGTCGTCCAACCCGCTTCGCCCCAGCAACGACATCTACCGCTACCTGACCTCGCGGACGGATTACGCGGTGTATCCGGTCAACCCGACGATCGACGAACTCGACGGCCGCCGCGTCTACCCGGAGCTGTCCGCACTGCCGCTGGTGCCCGACATGATCGACGTGTTCCGGCGCCGGGATCAGCTGCGGCCGGTGCTCGACCAGGCGATCACCGTCGGCGCGAAGAGCATCTGGCTGCAGCAGGGGCTGTGGGACGAGCAACTCGCCCGCGACGCGGAGACGGCCGGGATGCAAGTGGTGATGGACCGCTGCCTCAAGGTCGACCACGCCCGGCTCATTGCGACGGCGCGGGGCTGAGCGGAACGAGATCGACGACGCGCCACTCGCCGGTCTTGTCGGACAACGCGACCTGAAGCCCGACCACGACGCGCTCCTGGGGCTTACCTGGTTGCTCACGAGTTGCGCCGACCACCACGGCCACGACGGCCGAGCCCGCCGAGATGGCGCTGACGCCTGCGGAGATCGTCCGCGCCTGCGCCGAGATGTTCTGCGATGTCTGCTTTTTCGCCTCGTTGCCGTAGCTGGCCCTGAACTTCTCGGCTTGTTCGGGATTCATCAACGCAGCGGCGCGGTCAATTCCCGCCGTCGGTTCAGCCGGCGAGTACGTCATCGTCGACTCGGCGAACTTGACCGAAACCTGCACCACGTCGTCCATGTCTCTGGCCAGTCTGCGATCCGGCAGCGACCACTGCGTGTAGGTGACGAGCACCGCCGCCACCAGCGCAGCGGTGGTCAGGCCAACCACCGCCAGTCGCAGCCCGGGTCCGTCGTCGTCGGTGGCCAGTGTGACCCTGTCGCGCCGGAACAACACGAAGTTGACGATCATGCCTTCGACGATGAGCGTGCACAGCACCGAACAGACCGCAACCCACCACACACGCCAGTCCAGCGCGTAGCCGATCATCAGCAGCGCGGCGATCGTGGCCCCCGGTGCGGCGACGTCGAACGCCAACACCCGCCAGGCGTTTCTCACCGCAGCAGGTCCAGGTTGGAGATCATCAGCCGGCCGTCGACGTCGGACACACCGATCCGCAGGTTCAGCGAGGTGGGGGGCCGCTTGCCGCCCGCGTTCTCGGCCACCAGCGTCGCGATGATCAGCACCGTGTCGGTGCGCGAGGCCAGCCCGCCCAACGTCTCGTCGGGCGGCGGTGTGCCGGGCTGGCGGTTCGGGTGCACCGACTCGATCGCGACGGCGTCCACCCGTCCGGTCGTCTGCAGCTGCAGCGTCTTGACCAGGTTGGTGAACGGCTCGATCACCCGGTCCAGATCGCTGTTCAGCGAACCGACCGTGTCCTCGTGCAGCTTCACGACACTCGCTTCGACGTTGTCCTTGTTCATGTTGATCAGCACGCCGGCCCAGTTCAGCGCGACCTGCATGACGCGGGCCTGGTGCTCGAGGTCGTCCTCTTCGTCGCGGTGACCGGACCAGATCAGCCAGGTCAACAAGATCGCCGCGACGCACAGCAGCCCGAGGACGGCCGAGGCGATACCGAAGAATGCGTGCCGGCGATCGTCGGCCGCTTGAGCGCTGTCGCCGGCTTCGGCGTCGTCGGCGTCCTCTGACACGAAGGCGAGGGTACTCATAGGCCGCGCCCCGGATTGCGCCGAGGCTGCGAGCACCGCGGCAAAGTGCGAGTGGAGGCCGCGTGGAATGCAATTTCGGCGCCGCGACGGGCGCATGGAAGATGGTGGGGTGACGATCAACTCCGGTATCGGCCTGTCTTATGTGGATTCGGCGGCCCGCCCGCAGGACGACCTGTTCGGCCATGTCAACGGCCGCTGGCTGGCGGAGTACGAGATGCCCGCCGACCGTGCCACCGACGGGGCGTTCCGCATGTTGTTCGACCGCGCTGAGGAGCAGGTACGCGACCTGATCGAAGCCGCCTCGTCGAATCCGGCGCAATCCACCGACGAGCAGCGCGTCGGCGACCTCTACGCGAGCTTCACGGACGAACGGACCGTCGCGCGCGTCGGGCTGGCGCCGCTGCACGAGGAACTGGCGCTCATCGACGACGCTCCCGACCCGGCGGCACTGGCCGAGGTGGCAGGCCGGCTGCAGCGCACCGGCGTGGGCGGTGGCGCCGGCGTGTACGTCGACACCGACTCCAAGGACTCGACGCGCTATCTGCTGCACATGAGCCAGTCCGGGCTGGGGTTGCCCGACGAGTCGTACTACCGCGACGAGCAGCACGCCGCGATACTGGCCGCCTACCCGGGTCACGTCGCCACGATGTTCGCGCTGGTGTATGGCGGCGCTGCCGACGACCATGCCGACACCGCGGCGCGGATCGTCGCGCTGGAGTCCAAGCTGGCCGCCGCGCATTGGGACGTGGTGAAGCGTCGCGACGCGGAGCTGACGTACAACCTGCGGAGGTTCACCGACCTGGCGCAGGAGGCGCCCGGATTCGACTGGTCGCGATGGGTGACAGCGCTGGGAACCTCACCGGACGTAGCCGCTGAACTCGTCGTGCGCCAACCCGACTATCTGACGGCGTTCGCCGCGCTGTGGGCCGGCGCGGACATCGAGGACTGGAAGGCCTGGCTGCGCTGGCGGCTGATCCACGCGCGGGCGTTCCTGCTCACCGACGATCTGGTCGCCGAGGACTTCGCGTTCTACGGCCGCACGCTGAGCGGTACCGAGCAGATCCGCGACCGTTGGAAGCGCGGTGTCTCGGTGGTCGAGAGCCTGATGGGCGATGCGGTCGGCAGGCTCTACGTCGAGCGGTACTTCCCGCCGGAAGCCAAGGCGCGCATGGACATTCTTGTCGACAACCTGCGCAAGGCGTACCGCGTCAGCATCGAGTCACTGGACTGGATGACGCCACAGACCCGGCAGCGGGCGCTGGCCAAGCTCGACAAGTTCACGCCGAAGATCGGCTACCCGGGCAAGTGGCGCGACTACTCGGCGCTGCGCGTCGGCCGCGCCGACCTGTACGGCAACTTCCGGCGCGGCTATGCGGTGAATTACGACCGCGAACTGGCCAAGCTGGGCTCCCCCGTCGACCGCGACGAGTGGTTCATGACCCCGCAGACCGTGAACGCCTACTACAACCCGGGGATGAACGAAATCGTCTTTCCCGCAGCGATTCTGCAGCCACCGTTCTTCGACGCCGAGGCCGACGATGCCGCGAACTACGGCGGCATCGGCGCGGTGATCGGCCACGAGATCGGGCACGGCTTCGACGACCAGGGCGCCAAGTACGACGGCGACGGCAACCTCGTCGACTGGTGGACCGACGACGACCGCGCCGAATTCGGCTCTCGCACAAAGGCCTTGATCGAACAGTACGACGCATACATCCCCCGCGCGCTCGCCAACGGCGATTCTGCTCCTCACGTCCGCGGCGGCCACCACGTGAACGGCGCGTTCACGGTCGGGGAGAACATCGGCGACCTCGGCGGCCTGTCGATCGCGCTGCTGGCCTACCAGCTGTCGCTGGAGGGCGCGGACGCCCCCGTCATCGACGGGCTGACCGGCCTGCAGCGAGTGTTCTTCGGCTGGGCCCAGGTGTGGCGCACGAAGTCACGCGAGGCGGAGGCCGTCCGCCGCCTGGCGATCGACCCGCACAGCCCGCCGGAGTTCCGCTGCAACGGCGTGGTGCGCAACATCGACGCGTTCTACGACGCGTTCGGCGTCACGGACGCCGACGAGCTGTACCTGGAACCGTCGCGGCGCGTGCGGATCTGGAACTAGCGCGCCGGGCTGTCAGATCTGCCAGTCGTTGGCGCCGTCAGGCTTCTGGGTGCCGACGGAGTTCTTCACGATGATCGGATCGCCGCTGCCGAAGTTGTCGTAGAACCACTGCGCGTTCGCCGGGCTGATGTTGATGCATCCGTGGCTCACGTTGCGCTTGCCCTGGTCGCTCACCGACCACGGCGCGCTGTGCACGAAGTTGCCGTGGTTGTCGAACCGCACAGCATCCTGCACCTTCACCTTGTAGCCGTTGGCCGAGGTGTTCGGCACACCGTAGGTCGCAGAGTCCATCACGATGTCCGCGAACTTCTCGAGCACGTAGTAGGTGCCGTTGGGGGTGTCGTGCCCCGACATCCCCATCGACATCGGAATGGTCTTCTCGACCTTGCCGTTGCGGGTGACGGTCATCTGGTGGGTGGCGTTGTCAGCCGTCGCGATCAGCTCGTCGCCGGTTCGGAAGCTCGACTTGGCGCCGGCTGCGTCGATGTTCACGACCGTGCGCGCCGGCCAGAACTTCAGCGGACGCCAGCGCACCTGGCTGTCGTTCATCCAGTAGAACTTGCCCGGTACCGGCGGATTCGACGAGATGTGGATGGCCTGCTCGGCCATCCCGCGGTCGGCGATGGGCACCGCGAAGTTGATGATGATGGGCTTGCCCACGCCGACCATGGATCCGTTGACGGGATTGAACGTCGGCGGCCGGAACGGCGGCGTGCCGGTGAACGGCGTCGGGTTCTGGCCTGCAGGCGTGCCCTCCGGAATGACGTTGGGCGGGGCGAACGGGTCGACCGGCGCCGGTATCCCGGACTCGGCCGCCGGACCCGGTGGTGGCGCAGCGGCCGGGTCCACGGGCGGAGCAGGTGCTGCG
>JBAPQQ010000604.1:0-2130 GCA_049280695.1 Mycobacterium sp. | reverse complement strand
CGTCCGGGACCACCGGCAGGACACCCGATCCCACCCGGTTGGCCAGGGCTGCGGCCGCGACCCGCGCCTGGGCCAGGCGGGGATGACGGGCGGCACCGGCCGCACGGGACAGGGGGCTCGACGGTGACTGGGCTACGGGTTGACTCACAGCCATGGACGGTAATCGGTTCGGTGCCGCGCTGGCAGACTGGTCGGCATGACTGCTCCATTGAGCAAGCTCAATGACGGCAACTCCATTCCCTGCGTGGGCCTCGGGGTCTACAAGACGCCTCGGAGAGACACCGAAAGGGCGGTCGCCGCCGCACTTGAAGTCGGCTACCGGCACATCGACACCGCCTCGATGTACGGCAACGAGCGCGAGGTGGGCCGCGCGGTCACGAAGGCATCGATTCCGCGCGAGGAGATCTTCGTCGTCACCAAGCTGTGGAACACCGACCAGGGTTACGACGCGACGATGAGGGCGTTCGACAAGAGCATGAGGCGGCTGGGATTCGACCGCCACGGCGGATACCTCGACATGTACCTGATCCATTGGCCGGTTCCCGCGCTCAGTCATTTCGTCGACACCTGGCGGGCGTTCGCGGCGCTGCACGACCTCGGCCGCATCCGCTCCATCGGCGTGTCGAACTTCGCCCCCGAACACCTGAACACGTTGATCGACGCCACCGGCGTCGTGCCCGTGGTCAACCAGATCGAGCTGCACCCGCTGCTGAACCAGTCCGAGCTGCGGGAAGTGCACGCGCAGTTGGGGATTGCGACCGAGGCGTGGAGCCCGCTGGGCCGGGGCCGGCTGCTGGATCATCCGGCCATCACCGCGATCGCCGAGGCGTGCGGGAGGACACCGGCGCAGGTCATCATTCGCTGGCATTTGCAGATCGGTAACATCATCATCCCCAAGTCGGTGAACTCCGAGCGGATTGCGAGCAACCTCGACGTGTTCGACTTCGAGTTGAGTGATGACGACGTCACGTCGATCTCTTCGCTCGACAACGGCACCCGGCTGGGTCCGGACCCACGCACCTACAACTTCACGGGCAGGTGAGATGACGCCGACCGTCACCCTCAACGACGACAACGTCATTCCGGTCGTCGGACTCGGCGTCGCCGAATTGTCGGAGGACCAGACCGAGCGCGCGGTCGCCGCCGCGCTGGAGGCCGGCTACCGGCTGATCGACACGGCCGCCGCCTACGGCAACGAATTGGCGGTCGGCCGCGCGATCGCCGCATCGGGGATTCAGCGCGAAGAGCTGTTCGTGACGACGAAGGTCGCGACACAGGACCAGGGATTCACCACGACGAAGGACGCCTTCACGGCGAGTCTGGAGCGGCTTGGCCTGGACTACGTCGACATGTACATGATTCATTGGCCGGCGGCGCAGCTCGGCACCTACGTGGACACCTACGGGGCGATGCAGATCCTGCAGCGGGAAGACAAGATCCGCTCGATCGGCGTGTGCAATTTCCTCGAAGACCAGTTGAGCACGATCTCGGAGCTGACCTACACCAATCCGGCTGTCAACCAGATCGAACTGCATCCGCTGCTGAACCAGGCCGAACTGCGGGCACTGCACGCCGACCGCGGCATCGTGACCGAGGCGTACAGCCCGCTGGGTGTGGGCAAGCTGACCGACAACCCGACGCTGGTGTCGATCGCGCAGGCACACGGGAAGTCCCCCGCACAGGTCGCGATCCGCTGGAGCATCCAGCTGGGCAATGTGGTGATTCCGCGGTCGGCCAACCCCGAGCGCATCAAGGAGAACATCGACGTCTTCGACTTCGAGCTGACCGACGACGAGATGTCTGCGATCGACGGGCTCGACGAGGGCACCCGCTTCCGGCCGGACCCTGCCACCTACACATGTACGTAGTCAGACACAGCCTGGCCCGGAAGGCATCCGACAACGCCGTCCGGGCCAGGCTGTCCCCTTTTCCCCAAGCGAGCTACTAGCCGGATCGCTGCGGGGCGACAGGCACGGCGTTCGCCGGAATTCCCACTGGTCGCTTGATGGGAACGTACTGCTGCTGCGGTTGGACCGCTAGCGCCGGCGCGGAGGCGGGCCGCTGTCGGGTCGGTTGAACGACGGGCGCGGGAGCAGGCCGGGGTTGCGCAGGGCCCGGCATCGACGGTGA
>JBAPQQ010000603.1:0-2435 GCA_049280695.1 Mycobacterium sp. | reverse complement strand
CCCGGCCGCCTCGCACAGGTCCGACCAGCCCCGTGAGCCGTCGTACACGTCGGGCAGGTCAAGTCCGGACTCCTCGAGATACTTCGACAGCGTGACATCGGGGTAGGCCGCGTGCACGACCCGCAGTTCCTCGACGCGGGCCGGCCAGCGCGTGGGAATCGCTTCGCGCAGGCTGCGCAGCACGATCTCGGAAGCCTTCTCGTCGAGCTGCATGTAGCAACCGGCAGGCAGGAACGGAAAGCCTTGCTGCACAGCTCTTTCGATGTCGCGGCGGGTGCCGCCGATGAGTGCGCGGTAGCGGCGGTCGAAACGGAACTCCCTGCGATGGGTCCCCACGAAGTCCAGCACGGTGCAGAAGGGCTTGCCCTTCGATCGGCGCAAACCGCGTCCGAGTTGTTGCAGGAACAGCGTCGGGCTTTCGGTTGGACGCAGCATGAGCACGGTGTCGACCGCGGCCACGTCGACACCTTCGTTGAACAGGTCCACGGAGAACACGACGCGGATCGTGCCGGCGGCGAGGTCGCGCAGGGCCGCTGTGCGCTCAGCCGGGGGGCTGTCCCCCCACACCGCCACGGCGGGAACACCGTGCCGATTGAAATGTTTCGCCATGAACCGGGCGTGGTCGATGCTGACGCAGAAGGCCAGCGCGCGCATGGCGGCGGGATCGTCCGCCAGACGCAGCACCTCCTGCAGCACGGTGCGGGCCCAGGCGTCGGTGCTGGTGTACAGGTTGCTGAGGGCGTCGACGTCGTAGCCCTGGCCGCGGCGCCACGGAATGTCGGTCAGGTCAAGCCCGTCGTGGATGCCGAAGTACATGAACGGCGAGAGCCGCTGCTGGTCGATGGCATCCCACAGTCGCAGCTCGGCGGCGATGCGGTCGTCGAACCAGTGCAGGATCGACAGGTCGTCGCTGCGTTCGGGCGTCGCGGTCAGGCCCAGCAGTTCCGTGGGCATGACGTGGTCGAGCACCCGGCGATACGACGGCGCCGCCGCGTGGTGGAACTCGTCGACGATCACCACGTCGAAGTGTTCGGGCGGCAGGTCGTCGAGGTTGGCGGCGTTGAGACTCTGAATCGAGGCGAACACGTGCTCGAAGTGTCGCGGGTGCGACCCGCTGATCCACTTCTCGCCGAACGATGCCTCCCGCAACGCGTGGCGGAAGGTGGCCAGGCTCTGGTCGAGGATCTCGTTGCGGTGGGCGACGAACAGCAGGCGCGAGCGCGGCAGTTCGTCACGCAGGCGCCCGTAGTCGACGGCGGCCATCACGGTCTTGCCCGTGCCGGTGGCGGCGACGAGCAGGTTGCGGTGGTGACCGCGGTCGCGGGACAGCGCGATCTGTTCGAGCAGCCGCTCCTGAAACGGTTCGAGACGAAGCTCGATGGGGCTGAGGACGACGACGGGCCCGGTGTCAGTGCGACAAGCTTGCTTGTCGAACTGTTCCCGCTCGTAGGGAACGAAATCGGCGCTCTGCCAATAGCTCTCGAACACCGCCTCGAACTTGGTGAATATGTCGGGGTTGCGGGCCGACGACGCGCGGACGTTCCACTCGAGGCCGGTGACCTGGGCCGAGTGCGTGAGGTTCGACGAGCCGACGTACGCGGTCGAAAAGCCCGAACGGCGGCGGAACACCCAGGCCTTCGCGTGCAGCCGAGTGGTGCTGACGTCGTAGGAGATCCGCACGTCGGCACCCAGCTCGACGAGTTGCTCGAGCGCGGCCCGCTCGGTAGAACCGGTGTAGACGGTGGTGAGCACGCGCAGCGGTCGGCCACGTTCGCAGTGCCGGCGCAGTGATGCAAGAAGCGGGTTGATGCCGCTGCGCCGGATGAAGGCCATCACCACGTCGAGGGCGTCGGCCGAATCGATCACGGCGCCCAGCTGGTTGAGCAGACCCGGCTCACCCGGAGCGTTGGTGAGCAGCGTGGAGTCGAGAAGCGGGATGAGCGGTTCGGCGATCGGCTGCGGTGTTCCGTCGGGTCGCCGCTGGAGGATCGCGTGCAGGACCTCGCCCGGCTCGGTGGGGGTTTCGGCCTTATCGGTGTCGACGAATTCGGCAAGCCGCCCGATGAGCTCACGCGCGACCTGGATGCCGACCTGGACTCGATCACTGTCGTTCACCGCCGCGAGGGACCGCTCGATCTCGCGACCCAGATGCAGCGCGATCCGATCGGCCGCCTCGGCTGTGTGCAGCGACCGTTTCCGAGCGAGACGTCCAAGCGGTTCGAGGTGTGGGCGCAGCGCCTCGGTGACGAGTACCTCGTAGATCCCAGGGTCCATCGCCACCACACACCGACCCTACGACGAGGAGGCGTGGGACATGTCGTAGAGCGTCAGCAGGCCTTCGAGACATGGATGGTGAACAGGGTGAGGACTTCGGGTCCGTCGGCGTCGCGGGGCGTACCGGTGTCGTCGGTCGACAGCGGCCCGAGGGACCAGCG
>JBAPQQ010000602.1:0-3190 GCA_049280695.1 Mycobacterium sp. | reverse complement strand
TGGCCGAAGAGGCCGGCGACGCCGGGTAGGGAACGACCCAGCCGGGACGTGGTTCGAAGCAGAAGGCGTGCGGCGTCGTCGATCATGCTTGGCTGGATTGCCCCCTTTCTGCGGTCATAACCAAATGGACTCTCGGCCCTCGACGTAGGGCCTTAAGACCCGTGCGGCGGCGTGATCTCGCGACTACCTTCAGCCTCGCAAGCGTCGCGGGGGGCCGTTCAGAGGAAGAAGCGACCATGTACTTGGCCATCGCCGCGGCCGCAATCGCTGGGATCACCGCCGTGCTCGTGAGCGACGTTCTGAGCGTCTCGCCACAACAAGAAGTGAGCCCGCCGCTGGCATGATGACCGCATGCCGGCTCCCCTTTTGTTGCTCGACGGTGCGAGCATGTGGTTTCGCTCGTACTTCGGCGTGCCGTCGTCGATCACCTCCCCCGAGGGCAAGCCGGTCAACGCGTTGCGCGGGTTCCTCGACGCGGTCGCGACCCTGGTCAACCGTGAGCGCCCGGCCCGGCTGGTGGTGTGCGACGACTGGGACTGGCGGCCGCAATGGCGGGTGGACCGGGTCCCGTCGTACAAGGCGCATCGGGTCGCGGACGTCAGCGCCGAGGGCGAACCCGACGTCGAAGAGGTTCCCGACGAACTCACGCCGCAAGTCGGTTGGATCATCGAGGTTCTCGACGCGTTCGGCATTCCGGTCGCCGGCGCGTCGGGCTACGAGGCCGACGATGTGCTGGGCACGCTGGCCGCCCGGGAGCGGCGAGACCCGGTGGTCGTCGTGAGCGGAGACCGCGACCTGTTGCAGGTGGTCGCCGACGAACCCGTCCCGGTCAAGGTGTTGTACCTGGGCCGCGGCCTATCCAATGCGACGGTGCTCGGCCCGGCCGAAGTGGCCGAACGCTACGGGGTTCCGGCGGACCGGGCCGGGCCGGCCTATGCCGAACTGGCGCTGCTGCGCGGCGACCCGTCCGACGGGCTACCCGGCGTCGCCGGTATCGGGGAGAAGACCGCTGCGACGCTGCTGTCCCAGTACGGCTCGCTGGTCGCCGTTCTCGAGGCGGCCGAGAACCCGAAGTCGAAGCTGTCCAAGGCATTTCGCAAGAAGCTGCTCGCCGCGCTGGATTACCTCGACGCCGCCGGCCCGGTGGTGCGGGTGGCCACCGACGCGCCCGTGAAGCTGTCGACGAAGACGGACGCCCTGCCGCTGGCGGCCGCCCACCCGCGAAAGGTCGCCGATCTGGCCAAGAAGTACGGCGTCGGTTCGTCGATCGGCCGGCTGCAGAAAGCTCTCGACGCGCTGCCGCAAACGTGATCACACCAGTTCGGCCAGCATTGCCGCGACTCGCTTTGCCCCGTCCGTCTCGACGGGACGAAACCGCGGCTCGGTGGACATTTCGTCGATGATGATCTTGGCCAGCAGGTCGGGGTCCGCGGCTTCGACGTACTGCATGGCCCGTCCGGCGGCATAGCGGTCCAGCCGGTGGCGGACGTGGAAGTTTTGTTCGAAGTGATGCTCCAGCGGCACGTACACGAACGGCGTGCCCGCCGCGGTCAGTTCCATGCAGGTCGTCAGACCGCCCTGCACCACAGCGAGATCGCAGGCCGCCAGGTAGCCGGGTAGATCCGGGACGAAGCCGCGAACACGTACGCCGCGATGGCGAGGGATGGATACCGGATCGATGCGTGGTCCGGTGACGACAAGGAAACGCAGCTCGGGCACCTCGCGGCGAGCGATCGGCACGGCATCCATGACGCGCCGCAGCAAGCGCTCGCCGACCGCGGTACCTCCGACGGTGACGACGCACAGTCGATGCTCGGGATGCAATCCCAGTCTCCGCCGTAGCGACGCCCGTTCTGGTCCGGAGCGCGGCGGGGAATCCAGTACATATCCGGAGAATTCGAAGTTCTGCTCGGTCCACTCCCGGATGCCCGGAAGCCCCGGCCCGAACGGCCGGCTGATGACATCATCCGGATTGCCGACGAAGATGGACCTGTCGCGCAGACGTGGGAACCGCGCGCGATGTTCGATCATCTCCGCGTTGTAGTCGGCGGTCAGCGCAGCCTCACGTGGACCACCGTCGGGCATCGGCAGCCATCCGACGAAATCGGTGAGCCAAGCGAATTGGAACCGCTTCAGTTCGGGGTTCTCGTGCAGGAAGTAGTCGACCTCCCACGCTTCGTCGGCGATTACCAGTTCCGGCTGCTCGTCGCTGACCACTTCGCCGAACACCATGAAGTTGTTCACCAGGATCTCGTCCATCCGCCGGATTGCCTGGAATGCGTGTAAGTCGTGTTCCCCCGCTTCGCTTTCGACGTGCCCGGATTCGCTGAGCAGGTGTCGCGATGCGGGATGGATCCGCTCGCCGTGTACCTCCAGCACGTCAGTCACCGGGTTCTGGGCCAACCAGGAAATCTCCAAGTCCGGCTGCGTCGAACGTAATTCGTCCGCAATCGCGATGTCGCGTCGAACATGCCCGAGTCCGATCGGCGAAGACAGATACAGCACGCGCCGCCGACGTCGCAGAGCTCGAGTCCATCGACAGCGCCCGGGCGGCGGGCGGGTCACCGACTCGACGAAGTCGCGGATCATCGTGTTGATCCGTACCGGATCGCGTGCGATGGGGCCATGGCCGGCGCCCTCGATCAACGTCAATGTGCCGCCGGTCAGTTCGGCGAGCTGCTCGCCGACAGCGGGCGAACGGATCAGGTCGGCGGTGCCGTGCACGACGTGCACCGGACAGCGCACCGACTTGGCGATTTCCTCGAATGGTTCGGCGGCGAGCAGGTCCGGGTCCAGGCGTGCAGCGGTGGCGTCCGCGAGCGTCTGCGCTTCGATGTCGGCCGACCACGCCATCATGTCTTCGATCTGCTTGGTCGAGTGGGGCTCAGGAAAGAACGCCCAGAAGAAGAACGCGCGGAAATCTGCGAGGCCACCGTTGACCCAATAATGCCGGGTGTATTTCTCGAAGCCCTTCGGACGCGGGATCGTTCGCAGCCACATTTCCCGTTCGATCTCGGCGTGGGCGTTGGGGACCGGGCACGAGGGTGCGATCGCGAACACGCCCCGGACCCGGTCGGGACGGGCAGCGGCCAGGCGGATCGCCCACGTGGCGCCTTGCGAAAAGCTCACCAGCACAGCGGTTTCCGTTCCGGTGGCGTCGAGCACCGCGAGCGCGTCGGCGGCGAACTCG
>JBAPQQ010000601.1:0-5336 GCA_049280695.1 Mycobacterium sp. | reverse complement strand
GTGATGCTGCTCGTACCGGTCGCGGAGACCTTTGAGAATCTCGACCGTCTGCTTGTCGGACGGCGGATCGACCATCACCATCTGGAACCGGCGTTCCAAGGCCGCGTCCTTCTCGATGTACTTGCGGTACTCGTCCAGGGTCGTGGCGCCGACCAGCCGCAGCTCGCCGCGGGCCAGCATCGGCTTGATCATGTTGCCGGCGTCCATCGCGCCCTCGCCGGTGGCGCCGGCGCCGACGATGGTGTGCAACTCGTCGATGAACGTGATGATCTGCCCGGCGGAGTTCTTGATGTCGTCGAGCACGGCCTTGAGCCGTTCCTCGAACTCGCCGCGGTATTTGCTGCCAGCCACCATCGAACCGAGGTCGAGCGCGACAATTGTCTTGTCCCGCAAGCTTTCCGGGACGTCGCCGGCCACGATCCGCTGGGCCAGGCCCTCCACGATCGCGGTCTTGCCGACGCCGGGCTCACCGATGAGCACCGGGTTGTTCTTGGTGCGGCGGCTCAGCACCTGCACGACGCGCCGGATCTCGTTGTCGCGGCCGATGACCGGATCCAGCTTTCCCTCGCGGGCGCGGGCCGTCAGGTCGGTGGAGTACTTCTCCAGCGCCTGGTAGGTGCCCTCCGGATCGGGGCTGGTGACGCGGGCGCTGCCGCGGACCTTGACGAACGCGTCCCGCAGTGCCTGAGGCGACGCGCCGTGGCCGGTGAGCAGCTTGGCTGTGTCGCTGTCACCCGTGGCGAGCCCGACCATGAGGTGCTCGGTGGAGACGTACTCGTCGTCCATCTCGGTGGCCAGTTGCTGCGCGGCGGTGATCGCAGCCAGCGACTCGCGGCTCAGCTGCGGCTGGCTGCTGGCACCGGAGGCGCTGGGCAGCTGGTCCAGCAGCCGCTGCGTCTCGGCGCGAATGGTCGCCGGGTCGACGCCGATGGCCTCGAGCAGCGGTGCTGCGATGCCGTCGTTCTGCGTGAGCAGTGCCATCAGCAGATGGGCAGGGCGGATCTCCGGGTTGCCGTCGGCACTCGCCGTCTGCAGCGCCGCGGTCAATGCCGCCTGGGTCTTCGTGGTCGGGTTGAACGAGTCCACGACACCTCCGATCGTCTAGGAGCCAGGAAAATGCTTGTCGGCATATCCAACGCAGTCAAGGTTGAGTCTGTTCCGCTCAAGTTGATCATTTCCGCAAACGCGCGTGTTGTGCCGGCGACACGCCGGGCCGGCCGGCATTCCGCGCACGCTCGCGTGGGTTGCCGGATGCGAAGATAGCTGACCTATGGCTGCGAACTGGGGCACTGTGCTGACGGAACTCATTCCGCTCGCGATGGTGATCACGCTCTCGCCGCTGTCCATCATCCCGGCGATCCTGGTGCTGCACACGCCCCGTCCGCGACCGGCCGCGTTGCTCTACCTGGTCGGCTGGGTGGTGGCGCTGTTCGCGCTGACCGCGGTTTTCGTCGGCGTGTCCGGGCTGGTCGGCACCCTCGAGAAGCCGCCCACATGGGCGTCGTGGCTGCGAATCGCCATCGGCGCGGCGCTGGTCGTCTTCGGCGTGTTCCGCTGGCTGACGCGCAACCGCTCCCCGCACATGCCGGCATGGATGCGTCAGGTCAGCAGCGTCACCCCGGCCAAGGCCGGCGTCTACGGCGCAGCGCTTGCGGTGGTGAACCCGAAGGTGCTGTTCATCTGCGCCGCAGCCGGATTGGCGATCGGCAGCGAGGGGATCGGCACACCGGAGGCGTGGCTGGCGGAAGCCTACTTCGTGGCGATCGCCGCGTCGTCGGTCGCGCTGCCGATCCTGGCCTACGCGGTGTCGGGTGATCGCCTGGAACCCGCGTTGTCGAAGCTCAAGGTCTGGATGGAGCGGCACAACGCCGCCCTGGTAGCGGTGATCCTCGTCGTGATCGGCCTGCTGGTGCTCTACAAAGGCATCCACGGGCTATAGCAACGCACGCCGTCAGCCGGCGTCAATAGAATCGTCGGGCGTGGGACTCGAGGATCGTGACGCGCTGCGCGTGCTGCGGTCGGCCCTCGATCCGCCCGACGCCGACAACGAACTCGTCCGCCGGTTCTACGCGCGGTGGTTCGCCGTGGATCCGGCCGCAAGGGATTTGTTTCCGCCTGAGATGGCCGGCCAGCGCGCGGCGTTCTGCCAGGCGCTGCGGTGGGTGTTCGGCGAGCTCGTCGAACAGCGATCCGAGGAACCCGTCGCATTCCTGGCCCAGCTTGGCCGCGATCACCGCAAATACGGTGTCACGCAACAGCATTACCGGGCCATGCAAGGAGCGTTGTACGGCAGCTTCCGCGACCGATTGACCGACCGGTGGGACGACGAGCTCGACGAAGCCGCCCGTGGCGCGCTCTCGTTGATCGTCGGCGTCATGAGCGGGGCCGCCCAGGGCGAATCCGGCCCGGCGTGGTGGGACGGCACGGTCGTCGAACATCAGCGGGTGTCGCGGGACCTCGCCGTGATCCGGCTGCAACTGGACCGGCCGATGGACTACCACGCGGGGCAGTTCGTCAACGTCGCGGTTCCGCAGTGCCCTCGCCGCTGGCGTTACCTGTCCCCCGCGATCCCCGCCGACCCGGGCGGCGCGATCGAGTTCCACGTGCGCACCGTGCCCGGCGGGATGGTGAGCGCCGCCGTCGTGGGCGAGACCCGGCCGGGGCACCGCTGGCGGCTGTCGGCACCCCACGGCGCGATGGAGGTCGCACGTGAGGACGGCGACGTGCTGATGGTGGCGGGCAGCACGGGGTTGGCGCCGTTGCGCGCGCTGATCATGGACCTCACCCGGTTCGCGCACAACCCGCGGGTCCACCTGTTCTTCGGCGCGCGCTACCCCTGCGAGCTATACGACCTGCGCACGCTGTGGAACATCGCCGCGCACAACCCGTGGCTGTCGGTGTCGTCGGTGTCGGAGTACAACCACGACCCGCCATGGGCGGCCGATTACCCCGACGTCCAGCCTCCGCGCGGCCTGCACGTGCGCCAGACCGGCCGGCTGCCCGAGGTGGTGACGAAGTACGGTGCCTGGGGCGACCGGCAGATACTCGTCAGCGGCAACCCGGAGATGATCGTGAACACTAAAGCGGCGCTTGTCGCCAAAGGCGCTCCGCCAGAACGCATCCAGCACGATCCGCTCGCCGGTTGAGTTTCCGCCGGACCGGGCGGAGGGTTATCGCGTCTGTGGCACAATCCCACGATGGCCGACTTAGAGACAATTACGCTCACGGATCCGTCCTCGTCGGTGACCGCCACGTACGTACCGCGCGCCGGCATGGTGGGCAGTTCGTTGTCTGACGACGGGGTCGAATTGCTCGGTCAGCGCCGCGGGCTGCATGCCTACATGACTACGGGCAAGACCATGGGCATCCCGATCTTGTACCCGTGGGCAAACCGGTTGAGCGCGAACACGTATCAGGTCGGCACCGGAGCGGTAACCCTGACGCCCGGCATCGGCGGTGTGCGTACCGACCAGCACGGCGTGGTGATCCACGGCGTCCTCGCCGCCTACGAGGGCTGGGAAGTCAAGGAGCAGACCGAGAACCGGCTTACCGCCGAACTCGACTACGCAGGGACGCCGCGGCTGCTGGTCAGCTTTCCGTTCCCGCATGTGCTCAGAATGGATGTCACGCTGGCCGACCGGGTGCTCACCGTAAGTACCACAGTCACTGCGACCACCAGGGCCGACGTGCCGCTGTGTTTCGGCTTCCACCCGTATCTGCGGATCCCCGACGTGCCCCGCGCGCAGTGGCAGATGGAACTGCCCGCGATGCGGTTCTGCCCGGTGAACGCGTGGATGATCCCGACCGGCCAGACCGAAGACCGCGCAGCGGCCACAGAAACGTTGGGCGACAACTACTTCGACAACAGCTACGACGAGGTAGAGCCCGGATCGGTGTTCGCGGTGGCCGGCGGCGACCGGCGCATCGAGGTGCACTTCGACGAGGGATACAGCGCCGCGCAGGTCTTCTCGCCCAGCGGCGACGACGTGATCTGCTTCGAGCCGATGTGCGCGCCCACCGATTCGCTGCGCCGCGGCACCTACCGCGTCGCCACCGAGAGCGAGCCGGCCACCGCCACGTTCTCGATCCACGTCTAGCGGCGCGTCATTGGGTCAGCGGCCCCCACACCACGCCGGCTGCGACGCCGAGTGCGACGCTCGCGGCGGCGGCCGCCACCGCAGTGCGCGTCGCCCACGTCGCGACTGCGGTGGCGCCCAGCCCCGGATGGTCGGCAGGGCGCAGGAATGACGGGATGATCCAGCGCAAGTAATAGAAGAGACTGACGAGACTGTTGGCGAACACCACGACGGCGAGCCAGGCCTGACCTCCGTCCCACGCCGCTGCCGCGGTGGTGAGCTTGCCGACGAAGACCGCGGTCGGCGGCGTACCGACCAGACCGAGCAGTGCCGCCAGCAGCGCACCCGCCAGCCATGGCCGGGTACCGGCGAGACCGCGGTAGGAGTCGAGGGTGCGCCGGCGCGGGAGCGCCATGGTGACTGCGAACGCGGCGGTGTTGGTCAGGGTGTAACCGGCCAGATAGAACAGCAGCGACGCAAGCGCGAGGTCGCTGCGGCCCGCGACGGTGACCGGGACGAGCAGGAAGCCGACCTGGCTGACCGTCGACCAGCCCAGCAGCCGGCGCGGGTCCTGCTGCCAGTAGGCCGCCAAGTTGCCCAGCGTCATGCTCGCCACGGCAAAGGCCGCGATGAGCAGCGGCCAGGAAAGCGTGTCGGGCAGGACATCGGTGAGGCGATACAACGCGATGAGCGCGCCGATTTTCGGGACGGTGGTCAGATACATCGCTGCAGCGCCGCTGGCTCCCTGTGCCGCATCGGGCACCCAGAAGTGCGCGGGCACGGCGCCGGCCTCGAACATCAACCCCGCGACCACACCGACCAGTCCGGCCGCGACCGCGCCCGCGGGTGCGTCGCCGAGGCGCGACGCGAGTTCGTCGTAGCCGGTGACGGCGGTGACGCCGTAGAGCGCGGTGATCCCGAGGAACATCACGATGCCGAGCAACGCGCCCATCAGGTAGGTCTTCATCGCCGCCTCGGCGGCGCGGGGCGTGCGCAGCATCCCGACCAGGCCGTACAGCGGAATGCTGGCGAGCAGGAAACCCGTTGCCAGCACCAGCAAGTCGTCGGCTCCGGCGAGAATGAGAACACCCGTGCCGGAGAAGAGCAGCAAGGCATAGGTTTCGCTTTCGCGTGCCATGCCGGCGATCTCGCCGCCGGCCGCCGCAAGCACCAGCAGCACCCCGACCGCCACGACGATCCGCGCCACGCCAGTGGTGGTGTCGACGGCGAACGTGCCCGCGAATGCGGCCAGATCCGGGC
>JBAPQQ010000600.1:0-5766 GCA_049280695.1 Mycobacterium sp. | reverse complement strand
GACGTACTGCTCGGGGTCGGCGGCGCCGTGGGTCTTGCCGAACGTGTGCCCGCCGACGATGAGCGCGACCGTCTCCTCGTCGTTCATCGCCATGCGGGCGAACGTCTCGCGGATGTCCTTGGCCGCCGCCAGTGGATCCGGCTTGCCTTCCGGGCCTTCCGGATTCACGTAGATCAGCCCCATCGTGGTGGCACCCAAAGGGTTGGCCAACTCCCGGTCACCGGAGTAGCGCTTGTCGGTGCCCTTCCAGGTGTCCTCGAGGCCGAAGTCGATCTCCTCGGGCTCCCAGATGTCCTCGCGGCCGAAGGCGAAGCCGAACGTCTTGAAGCCCATCGACTGATAGGCGACGTCGCCGGCGAAGATGATGAGGTCGGCCCAGGAAATCTTGTTGCCGTACTTCTTCTTGATCGGCCACAGCAACCGGCGTGCCTTGTCCAGGCTCACGTTGTCGGGCCAGCTGTTGATCGGGGCGAAGCGCTGTGCGCCCTGGCCGCCGCCGCCGCGGCCGTCGTGAATGCGGTAGGTGCCGGCGGCGTGCCAGCTCATCCGGACGAACAGGCCGCCGTAGTGGCCGTAGTCGGCCGGCCACCAGTCCTGCGAATCCGTCATCAACGCCATCAGGTCGGCCTTGAGGGCCTCGACGTCGAGCTTCTTGAACTCTTCGGCGTAGTCGAAGTCCGCGCCCAGCGGATTGGCCTGCGCCACGTGTGGGTGCAGGGTCGCCAGGTTGATCTGGTTCGGCCACCAGTCCTGGTTGGTCATCGGCGCGTGCGCCTTGGGCGTGGGCGACGGGATGACCGGGTTTTCGCTTTCGCTGACGCTCTGCGTCTTCTCCGCTGAATGCGGGGGACGGGCGTCGGATGTATCGGACACAGGGTTCCTTTCAGGGGTGGGTGAATCGGGCTGTGATCACGGTTGTGATCGGGACGCTTGCGAGGTGGAGCAGTCGGGGCACAAGCCCCAGTAGATGACTTCCGCCTCGTCGAGGACGAAACCCTCCAACGAGCCGGTGTCGTCGGACGGGGTCAGGCACGGAACCTCGCCGACGGCGCAGTCGACGTCACCGATGACCCCGCAGGACCGGCAGACGACGTGGTGGTGGTTGTCGCCGACGCGGGTCTCGTAGCGAGCTACCGAGCCCCTCGGCTGTATGCGCCGGACCAGGCCTGCGTCGGTCAGGGCATTCAGCACGTCGTACACGGCCTGCCGGGACACGTCGGGCAGCTCGTTACGGACGGCGGTGAAGATGGTTTCCGTGTCCGCGTGCGGATTCGCGACCACCGTTTCGAGCACCGCGAGGCGTGGCCGCGTCACGCGCAGATCAGCCATTCGTAGCTGTTCTGCATGATCCGGCGAAGGGGACACGCCAGACAATATGCCGCCTTTTCTGGACTGAGTCAAGAGTCTGTCGGCACCGGTTCCAAGAGCTGCGCCGGTGTCACCCCGGGCGCGCGTACCGTTCGACGAACCTGCGCAGGATGCTCGGTGGATGCTCGACGACTCGTTGCAGCACAGCGGTTTTCAGCGAATCAGCCGTTTCGGGTGCGAAGTAGCCGTGGTGTTTGTAGACGTCTATGCGCGTGAGCATGCCGTCGACGTCGAGTTCGGGGTGGAACTGGGTCGCGTACACGTTCTCGCCGACCCGGAAGGCCTGGACGGGACAGTCGGCCGAGGAGGCGAGGCACGCGACGTGGGAGGGAAGTGAGCTGGCCGCCTCCTTGTGCCCACCGAACGCATCGAAGACGTCTGGCAGTTCCGCAAAGAGGGGATCGTCGCGGCCGTCGGGGGTCAGTGCGATCGTCATGGCACCTACCGGCTCGGTGTAGGTCCGGTCGACGACGGCGCCGATCACCGAGCCGAGCGTGCCCACGCCGTAGCAGCATCCGAGGAAGGGAAAGTCGCGGTCGACCATTCGGCCGACCAGAGGCAGCAGCTCGGACTCCACGCGCCGTTGCGTCGGCGACTTCGCTTCGGGAGCATCGGTGACGTTGTACGGGCCGCCACCAAGGATCACCCCGGACCAGTCGTCGAGATCGATTGCGCCCAAGGGCTGGTGAGTCAGGCGGAGGCGACGGAGCATTTCGGTGTCGAGTCCGGCGAAGCGCATCATCGCGCGGTACTCGTCGTCGGCTGCTGCGTCCTCGCCGCGGATCGACAGAAACAGGAACGGGGCGAGCGGGGAAGTCATGTCCAGGCAAATTTATCGGCGACCGGGCCTGGTGTTGATCATTTCCCCGCGGGGTACCCCCGAACCCGTGTCACCGACCATGCGCGTACTTGTCACCGGCGGCACGGGATTCGTCGGCGGGTGGACCGCCAAGGCGATCGCGGACGCGGGGCACCGCGTGCGGTTCCTGGTGCGAAAGCCCGAACGGCTGCAGACGAGCGTGGCCACGCTCGGTGTCGACGTGTCGGATTTCTCCGTCGGCGACATCACCGATGCATGGTCGGTACGGGAGGCATTGCGCGGATGCGACGCCGTCGTGCACAGTGCAGCACTGGTGGCCACCGATCCGCGGCAGGACGAGCAGATGCTGACCACCAACATGGCCGGCGCCAGAAACGTCCTCGGGCAAGCCGTCGAATTAGGAATCGACCCTGTCGTTCACGTATCGAGTTTCACCGCGCTGTTCCGTCCCGGGCTGACGACGCTGACGGCCGACCTGCCGGTGATCGGCGGAAGCGACGGATACGGAAAATCCAAGGCACAGGTCGACGTCTACGCCCGCGGCCTGCAGGACGCCGGCGCACCGGTGAGCATCACCTATCCGGGCATGGTCCTCGGACCGCCGGTCGGTGACCAGTTCGGCGAAGCCGGCGAGGGCGTCAGGGCCGCGCTACGGATGCGGGTGATCCCCGGGCGCGACTCGGCATGGCTGGTGGTCGACGTGCGAGACCTGGCGGCCCTGCATGCGGCGTTGTTGGAACCAGGGCGCGGCCCGCGCCGCTACACTGCCGGCGGTCGGCGAATTCCGGTGCAGGAGTTGGCCTCTCTGATCGGCGAGGTCGCGGGTGTGACGGTGCTGCCGGTGCCGGTTCCTGATGCGCTGTTGCGAGCCGCCGGGGGAGTGCTCGACCAAGTCGAGCGGGTGCTGCCGGTCGACACACCGCTCACCGCGGCGGGGATGCAGTACTACACTCAGATGCCCGAATCGGATGACTCACCGAGCGAGCGGGAGTTGGGCATCACATATCGCGATCCGCGAAACACGATGGCCGACACTGTCGGTGCGCTGGAGTCTTAGCACCACAGCCTTCAGCGGGCCTGCCAGTCGGGCTTGCGCTTTTCGTGCCAGGCTCGAAGACCTTCGGCCACGTCGTCGGTCGCTGCGACCACCTTGCGCATGGTCTCGCCGAAGCGGACCGACTCGACCCAGCCCATGTCCGCGGCCCGCCACGCCACCTCTTTGGTCGCGCGCTGGGCCAGGGGAGCGGCCTCGGTCAGTGTGCGGGCCCATGCGCGAGCCTCTGCCTGCAGTTCGCCGGGCTCGACCACCTTCCACACCAGACCGACCTCGTGGGCTCGTTCGGCGCTCATCGGCTTGCCGGTCAGGAGCAGCTCCATGGCGTTGGCCCAGGCGACCCGTCGGGGGAGCCGGATCGCCCCGACGATGGTGGGGACACCGATCGACACCTCGGGGAAGGAGAACGTCGCGTCGGTGGTGGCAATCACGAAGTCGCAGAACAGGATTCCGGTAAGCCCATAGCCGATGCAGGGACCGTGCACGGCCGCGATCGTCGGCTTGAACAACTCCATCCCGCTCTCGAAGGAGTTGATGGTCGGCTTTTCCCAGAATGTGCCTCTGAAGGTGCCGACGGAGCCTTCTCCGTCCTTGAGATCGCCGCCGGCGCAGAACACGTCGCCGTTGGCCGTCAAGATCCCGACCCAGGCGGCTTCTTCGTCGCGGAACCGGTCCCAGGCCGCGTTGAGGTCTTGGCGAAGGGCGCCGTTGATCGCGTTGCGCGCCTCAGGGCGGTTGAGGGTGATGGTGGCGACGTGGTCTTGCAGCTCGTAGGTGACAAGGCTCATGCCAGCACACTAGTTTCGCGCCGACGCCGACGTTCAACGGTCGTCCGGCTGGGCCTAGTTCTTGCTGACCAGCAAGACGGCTCGGTAGTCGCCGAACGGGGTGGCGGCCGGCGATTCGGGATAGGGCGCCTGGCCGGTCCAGGAACAGTTGACCTGTCGCGGGCAACGGGAATCCTCCAGCACCTGATCGAACTCGGGGGTCAGCGGCTCGCCGACGATGTTCGCGCTCCGCCCGGCCGCCAAGGTGAATGCCTCGCCCAACTCGACTTGGGCGGGTGCGGGCGGTGCTGCCGGTGCGGCTTGGCAACCAGCGGCGGCAAGGGTGGCCATGAAGCCAAGCAATAGGACGTAGTATCGCATGCTGAAACCACTGTAGCCAGTCTCAGCGGTCGCTGTGAAGTGTCTGTGAATTGATGCGACTTGTCGGGAATCACTCCCTCACTTTCAACATATAGCGCATATGGGGGCTTGCGGCAAGACCGGGGCCATGCCGCAAAATCGCTGGCCGAAGCCAAAACTCGGAAAAACGGGGGTTGTCGAGTGCAGCGTTGTCCAGCTCGGAACAAGTCCGATCACGCGGTGGTGATCGCCGGCGCAGGCCCGACGGGGCTGATGTTGGCAGGCGAGCTCGCGTTGGCGGGCGTCGGCGTTGCCGTTGTCGAGCGGCGCACCGGCCAAGAGGTCATCGGCTCACGCGCACTCGGCCTGCATGCAGGCACCATCGAGGTTTTCGATCAGCGGGGAATCGCTGAGCGGTTCCTCTCGCAGGGTCGGGCGGTACAGGTCGCGGGTTTTGCGGGAATCCATTTGGATATCAGTGACTTTCCCACCCGGCACCCGTACGGGCTGGGACTGGTGCAGAAGCACATCGAGCGCATTTTGGCGGACTGGGTCGACGAGCTGGCGGTGCCGATCCACCGTGGACGCGAGGTGACGGGCATAGGCCAGGACGACACCGGCGTCGACGTTGCGCTGTCCGACGGACAGTCGCTGCGGGCCGATTATCTTGTGGGCTGCGATGGGGGACGAAGTCTGATCCGGAAAGCGGCCGGTATCGAGTTCCCGGGATGGGATCCGACGACGAGCTCGCTGATCGCCGAGGTCAAAACGGCCGAGCAACCGGAGTGGGGCATCCGCCATGACGCCATCGGTCTTCATGGCTTCAGCAGGCCGGAGGAGGGCGGACCGGTCCGGGTGATGGTGACCGAGCGGCACCTCGGATCCTCCGGCGAGGCCAGCCTGCGTGATCTCAGCGAGGCCCTCATCGCGGTGTACGGGACCGATTACGGAATCCATAGTCCGACTTCGATTTCCAGGTTCACCGACACGACGCGGCAGGCCGCGGCCTACCGCGAAGGACGCGTCCTGTTGGCCGGCGACGCCGCACATGTGCACTACCCGGCCGGCGGACAGGGGCTCAACATCGGCGTGCAGGACGCGGTGAATCTCGGGTGGAAGCTCGCCCAGGTGGTCAATCAGACGTCGCCGGAGAGCCTCCTCGACACCTACCACACCGAGCGTCACCCCATCGCAGCGCGCGTGCTGCGGAACACGATGGCTCAAGTTTCGCTCCGACGCACAGACGAGCGCACCAGGGCATTGACCGACATGGTCGCGGAGCTCCTCACCATGGACGGGCCCCGGAAACGATTCGCCGCGATGATGTCCGGGCTGGACATACGTTACGACCTCGGCCACGGACACCCACTGCTCGGGCGCCGCATGCCCGACCTCGA
>JBAPQQ010000599.1:0-3724 GCA_049280695.1 Mycobacterium sp. | reverse complement strand
ATGCCGCCGTGCGTCTCGATGTCACCCATGATCTCGAAGATCTTCTCCTCGGTGGCGTCGGTGAGCGCTTCGACGAAGTAGGAGCCGCCGAGCGGATCGGCGACCTTGGCCACCCCGGTCTCGTAGGCCAGGATCTGCTGGGTGCGCAGCGCCAGCGTCGCCGAATCCTCGCTCGGCAACGCGAAGGGCTCGTCCCAGGCTGCGGTGAACATCGACTGCACGCCGCCGAGCACCGACGCCATCGCCTCGTAGGCCACGCGCACGACGTTGTTCTGGGCCTGCGGGGCGTACAGCGACGCGCCTCCGGCCACGCAGCCGACCCGGAACATCGACGCCTTGTCGGATTTCGCCCCGTACCGTTCGCGCACGATCGTCGCCCACCGGCGCCGGCCCGCCCGGTACTTCGCGATCTCCTCGAAGAAGTCGCCGTGCGTGTAGAAGAAGAACGAGATCTGCGGGGCAAACTCGTCGATGGTCATCCGGCCACGCTCGACGACGGTGTCGCAGTACGTCACGCCGTCGGCGAGCGTGAACGCCATCTCCTGGACCGCATTGGCGCCGGCGTCGCGGAAGTGCGCGCCGGCCACCGAGATCGCGTTGAACTTCGGTACCTCGGCGGCGCAGAACTCGATGGTGTCGGCGATCAAACGCAGTGACGGCTCCGGCGGCCAGATCCACGTGCCCCGCGAGGCGTACTCCTTGAGGATGTCGTTCTGGATCGTCCCGGTGAGCTTGGCGCGCGGGACGCCTTTGCGCTCGGCCGCGGCGACGTAGAACGCCAGCAGGATCGCCGCGGTCCCGTTGATCGTGAAACTCGTGCTGATCTTGTCCAGCGGGATCCCGTCGAACAGGATCTCGGCGTCGGCGAGCGTGTCCACTGCGACGCCCACCCGGCCGACCTCCTCGGAAACCTCGGGGTCGTCGGAGTCGTAGCCGCACTGGGTGGGCAGGTCCAACGCGACCGACAGGCCGGTACCGCCCTGGTCGAGCAAGTACCGGTAGCGGCGATTCGACTCCTCGGCGGTCCCGAACCCGGAATACTGACGGAACGTCCACAGCCGCCCTCGATACCCCGAGGCGAAGTTGCCGCGGGTGAACGGAAAGGTGCCCGGAGCGGGCGGCTCGGCGGTCCGATCGGCCGGGCCATATACCGGCTCCAGGGAAATCCCCGAAGAGGTTTTTACCTGGTCATCCATCAGTGGATACCGTACTTGCAAAAAATGAGAATGCCAATACCATCATGCGGTAATGACGCGGCTGAAGCGTGTTCTGGACCACTCGAGGAGGCAGATGCCCAGCCAACGTATGCCGCTTGCCGACCGTACTCTCGTCATTTCGGGCGCAAGCCGCGGCATCGGGCTCGCCATCGGGCTGGGTGCAGCGCGGCACGGCGCCAACGTCGTGCTGCTGGCCAAGACCGATCAGCCGCACCCGAAGCTGCCCGGCACGGTGCACACCGCGGCGGCCGACATCGAAGCGGCGGGCGGGAAGGCCGCCGCCGTCGTGGGAGACGTCCGCAAAGAGGACGACGTGCGCCGCGCGGTCGACGTCGCGGTGCAGAAGTTCGGCGGCGTCGACGTCTGCGTGAACAACGCCAGTGCGATCGCCACCGAACCCACCGACCAACTGCCCGTCAAGAAGTTCGACCTGATGGCCGACATCAACATCAAGGGCACGTTCCTGCTGACACAGGCCTGCTTGCCGCACCTGCGCAAGTCGCAGAATCCACACGTGCTGACCATCGCGCCGCCGCTGAACATGAACCCGCGGTGGCTCGGCGCACATCCGGCATACACGCTGTCGAAGTACGGGATGTCGTTGCTGTCGCTGGGCTGGGCCGCCGAGTACGCCGAGGCCGGCATCGCCTTCAACTGCTTGTGGCCGCAGACCTACATCGCAACCGCGGCCGTCGCGAACTCCCCCGACGGTGGGAAGATGCTGGCGGCGTCGCGAAGCCCGGAGATCATGGCCGACGCCGCGGTCGAGATTCTGTCGCAGCCGTCTCGGGAAGCCACGGGAGAATGCCATATCGACGAAGCGGTGCTGATCGCGGCGGGAGGCTACGACCTGTCGCGCTACGGCGGCGGTGCGCAGCCGATGCAAGACTTTTTCATCGGATGAAAGGCGAGCCATGACCGAGGAGCGGACCGTCGAACAGCGCGGTCTGTGGTACGAGGAGTTCGAACTCGGAGTGCGCTACCTGCACCGTCCCGGTCGCACGATCACCGAGGCCGACAACGTGCTGTTCACGACGCTGACGATGAACACACAGGCTCTGCACCTCGACGCGGCCTGGTCTGAGCGGCAGCCGCCGTTTCACCAACGCTTGGTGAACTCCATGTTCACCCTGTCCACGCTTGTCGGCCTGTCGGTGACCCAGCTGACCCAGGGCACCATCGTGGGAAACCTCGGGTTCAGCGAAATCGCCTTTCCGAAACCGCTGTTCCACGGCGACACCCTCTACGCGGAGTCCGTGGTGACCGACAAGCGCCTGTCGCGCAGCCGCGAAGGAGAAGGAATCGTGACGTTTGACCATGTGGGGCGCAACCAGCACGGCGACATCGTCGCGACTGCGACGCGAAAGACGATGGTGCGGACCAAACCCGCTGCGGTGCAATGACTCTGCAGTGCGGACCGGCCTGGCTGTTCTGTCCTGCCGATCGTCCCGAACGCTTCGGGAAAGCCGCGGCCGTTGCCGACGTGGTGATCCTCGACCTCGAGGATGGTGTCGCCGCGCCCGACCGCGCTGGTGCGCGAAAAGCCTTGGTGGACAATCCCCTCGACCCGGAGAAGACGGTGGTCCGCATCAACGCCGCCGGCACTGACGACTACGACGCCGACCTCGAGACGTTGGCGCGTACCGCGTACACCACCGTGATGCTGCCCAAATCCGAATCCGCGGAGCAGATCCGGGCGCTGGCGCCACGGCAGGTGATCGTGCTGATCGAGACACCGCTTGGCGCGGTCAACGTGGCCGAGTGCGTGCGGGAAGACAATGCGATCGCGGTGATGTGGGGCTCGGAGGACCTTTTCGCGGCGTTGGGCGGCACCGCCAACCGGAAACCCGACGGGACGCTGCGTGACGTCGCCCGACACGTGCGGTCGGCGTCGCTGCTTGCCGCGAAGGCCTATTCGCGGCTCGCGCTGGACTCGGTGTATCTCGACATCAAGGATCTCGACGGCTTGCGCGAGGAGGTCGACGACGCGGTCGCTGTCGGTTTCGACGCGAAGGTCGCCATCCACCCCAGCCAGGTCCCGGTGATCCGTAGCGGCTACACGCCCGAACCCGAGCAGGTCGAGTGGGCCAGGCGCGTCGTCGCGGCCGCGCGCGAGAACCGCGGCGTGTTCCAGCTGGACGGCATGATGATCGACATGCCCGTCCTCCGCCGAGCCCAGCAGATCGTCAAGCTGAGCGAGCGATGACCGGGCGCGGACGCGGGGAGCAGAAGAATCCCCAGTGGCGCCGGTTCGCGGGCTTCGCGGCGCGGTATGGGGCGCCATCCGGCGGTTACGAACAACTCTGGCAGTGGTCCGTCGACAACACGGCGACGTTCTGGCGGGCCGTCTGGGAGTACTTCGACGTACCCAGCCGAGGCGGCGGCCCGGCCGACGCAGACGCCGGCGTCCTCGCGAACGCGTCGATGCCTGGGGCACAATGGTTCCCGGGCGTCGAGCTCAACTATGTCGACATGGTGCTGCGGCACGCTCACCGGTCCGGGCCTGC
>JBAPQQ010000598.1:0-6265 GCA_049280695.1 Mycobacterium sp. | reverse complement strand
GCGGCCGAGGCCATCGCCCCCCACCTCAAGCAGGGGGCCCTCGTCGTCGGCAAGTCGACCGTGCCGGTGGGCACCGCCTCCTCGGTCCTCGAGACGCTCCGGGCGGGAGCACCGGCCAGGGTCGACGCCCGGCTGGCGTGGAACCCGGAGTTCCTCCGCGAGGGCTTCGCCGTCGAGGACACGCTGAACCCCGACCGGCTGGTCTACGGCATCCCGCTCGGCGCCGAGGGAGAGACGGCGCGGGCCCTCCTCGACGAGGTCTACGCCCCCATCGTCGAGCGCGGCACCCCCCAGGTGGTCACCGACTACGCCACCGCGGAGATGGTGAAGACCGCCGCGAACTCCTTCCTCGCCACCAAGATCTCCTTCATCAACGCCATGGCCGAGCTGTGCGAGGCCACCGGCGCCGACGTGAAGCAGCTGGCCGACGCGATCGGCTACGACGACCGCATCGGCCGGAAGTTCCTCAACGCCGGCCTCGGCTTCGGCGGCGGCTGCCTGCCCAAGGACATCCGCGCCTTCATGGCCCGCGCCGGCGAACTCGGCGCCAGCCAGGCGCTCACCTTCTTGCGGGAGGTCGACAGCATCAACATGCGGCGGCGCGCCAAGATGGTGGAACTGGCGGCCAGCGCATGCGGCGGCTCGCTGCTCGGCGCCAACATCGCGGTGCTGGGCGCGGCCTTCAAACCCGAGTCCGACGACGTCCGCGACTCACCGGCCCTGAACGTGGCCGGCATGCTTCAGCTCAACGGCGCCACCGTCAACGTCTACGACCCGAAAGCCGTCGAGAACTCGCGACGGATCTTCCCGACGCTCAACTACTCGACGTCGATTCTCGAGGCGTGCGAACGTGCCGATGCGGTGCTGGTGCTCACTGAGTGGCCGGAGTTCGTCGAACTCGATCCCGCCGAGCTGGCCGGCACGGTACGGGCCAAAGTGGTTGTGGACGGACGCAATTGCCTGGACCCCGGCCGATGGACTGGCGCGGGGTGGCAGGTGTACGCGCTCGGAAGGCGGCCCCGAAGCGTAGCGTGACGTCACATGGCGGTCTACGCACTCAACCTCTTCAACATCGCCGACCGCGACGAGTACCTGGCCTACAGCCGCCGATCCGTCACCGAGGTCGCCAACCACGGCGGCAGGGTGATCGCGCTCGGCAAGTTCCGGCGGGCGATGACCGGCGACGTCGCGCCCCGGCAGGTGCTAATTCTCGTGGAGTGGGAATCCGAGGCGGCGTTCGACGGATACTGCAACGACCCCGCGCTGTCCGACCTTCACCCGCACCGCGAAGACGGATCCTCAGATTACGTGTGGCAGCTGTTCGACCGGCTGGACGATCTGCGGCCAGTTCTCAAGCTCGACTCGAGGTGATCGGCATGAGGCAGAGGATTCGCTGGCTCGCGCTGCACGGGTTCATCCGCGGGCTGGCATCGATCGGGGCTCGCCGTGGCGACCCGCAGGCGCGGATGATCGCCGACCCCGCGGTGCGGATTGACCCAGTGCCCTTCATCGAGGAGCTGCGCTCGAAAGGCCGCCTCGTCAAAGCGCGTGCGCTTTACCTCACCGTCGACCACGAAATCGCTCACGAACTGCTGCGCTCCGAGGACTTCCGGGTCACCGAGCTCGGACGTAACCTTCCGCAACCGCTGCGCTGGGTGACCGAAAAGACCGACACAGGCTTGCTGCACCCGCTTGCGCCGCCGTCGCTGCTTTCTGTCGAGCCTCCCGAGCACACGCGCTACCGCAAGCTCGTGTCGTCGGTGTTCACCACTCGGGCGGTGGCCGCGCTGCGCGACCGCGTCGAGACGACGGCCAAGGTGCTGCTCGACGACCTCGCTGCGCAGCGCGGCGCCGTCGACATCGTCGAGCGGTACTGCTCGCAGCTTCCGGTTGGCGTGATCGGCGACATCCTCGGGGTTCCCGACGAGGACCGCGCACAGATCCTCGAGTACGGCGAGCTCGGTGCGCCGAGCCTGGACGTCGGGCTGTCCTGGCGGCAGTACCGGCAGGTCCAACAGGGCATCGTGGGTTTCAACGCATGGTTGGCGGACCACCTGGAGCGGCTACGGCGCAACCCTGGCGACGATCTGTTGAGCCAGTTGACGCAGGCTGCCGACGAAGGCGGCCGGCTCAACGACCGAGAGCTGCAAGCCACCGCGGGCTTGGTGCTGGCCGCCGGGTTCGAGACCACGGTCAACCTGCTGGGCAATGGGATCCGCTTGCTGCTCGACAACCCGCAGCACCTTGACACGCTGTCGGCCCGCCCGGAGCTGTGGCCCAACGCCGTAGAGGAGATCTTGCGGCTCGACTCGCCGGTGCAGCTGAGCGCGCGCGTGGCGCGACGCGACATCGACGTGGCTGGGACAACGATCCGCCGCGGCGACATGGTCGTGGTGTATCTGGCCGGGGCCAACCGCGACCCTGCCGTATTCGAGGACCCGCACCGCTTCGACATCGAGAGGCCCAACGCGAACAAGCACCTGTCGTTTTCCAGCGGCAGGCACTTCTGCCTAGGTGCTGCGCTTGCCCGTGCCGAAGGGGAAGTGGGCCTGCGGTCGTTCTTCGAACGCTATCCAGACGCCCGGCTGGCCGGCGCGGGCACGCGCCGCGAAACCCGGGTACTGCGCGGCTGGTCGTCGTTGCCGGTGACGTTGGAGGCCTGACGATGGACTTCGCCACGGCGCTCGTCGAGGAGAACAACGCGTTCGCAGACGCGCTGCGGGGAGCCGACCCGGCGACGCCGGTGACGACGTGCCCCGGGTGGACGCTGAAGCAGCTGATGCGCCACGTCGGCCGCGGCGACAGATGGGCCGCACAGATCGTCGCCGACCGCCTGACCGTGCCGCTGGATCCTCGCGAGGTTCGCAACGGCAAGCCGCCCGACGACGGTGCCATCGAATGGCTGCGCGGCGGAGCGCAACAGCTGGTCGAAGCGGTGCAGAAAACCGGCGGCGACACGCCTGTCTGGACCTTTATCGGCCCTCAGCCCGCCTCCTGGTGGATTCGGCGACGGCTGCACGAGGTCACGGTGCACCGGGCCGACGCCGAGTTGGCCCTGGGCCGCGACTTCCACCTTGCCGCCGACCTGGCAGCCGACGGCCTGACCGAGTGGCTGGAGCGGGTGGTCCTGCAAGCCGGCGGCGACGGGATTCCGCTGTCAGCGAACCAGTCCCTGCATTTGCACGCCGCCGGCGGCGGCGAGTGGACCCTGCGCAGCGACGGCCAGACGCTGCAGCTGAGCCCGCAGCACGAGAAAGCGACGGTAGCCGTGCGCGGCGACGCAACCTCGCTGCTCCTGGCGATGTTGCGGCGCATACCTGCCGACGATCGGCGGATCGCCGTCTTCGGTGATATCGAGGTATGGCGGGGCTGGTTGGACCACACGCCGTTCTGAACTTGCTAGCTTTCACCCATGACCGTTTCGGAGATCGCCACCGTCCTGGCGTGGCATGACGCGCTCAACGCGCAGGATGTCGACACGCTTGTCGAACTGTCCACCGGGGACGTCGAGATCGGCGACGCAGACGGCGCTGTTCAGGGCCATGCCGCGCTGCGGGAGTGGGCGACGTCGAAGGGGTTTCTCATCGAGCCTGGGAGGATGTATGTGCACGACGGCGTCGTGGTCGTTGAGCAACACATCGGCGATGCCGGTTCGCCCCAGGTCCGGGCGTCGGCGTTCCGTGTCGTGCACGACAAAGTGGCCTCGGTGTTCGGTCATGACGACCTGGAGACGGCGCTGGCCGCCACCGAGCTGAGCGAAGACGACATCTTCGTCGGATAAAGGGGAGATTGTGCGGGGGATCATTCTGGCCGGCGGCTCCGGGACGCGGCTGTACCCGATCACGATGGGCGCCTGCAAGCAGTTGCTGCCCGTCTACGACAAGCCGCTCGTCTACTATCCGCTCTCGACGCTGATCATGGCCGGCATCCGCGACATCCTGGTGATCACCACACCGGGCGACGCGCCGGCCTTCTACCGGCTGCTGGGCGACGGCTCGGCCTTCGGCATCGACGTCAGCTATGCCATGCAGGAAAAACCCGAAGGCCTCGCGCAGGCTTTCGTGATCGGTGCACGACACATCGGCAACGACACCGTGACACTCGCGTTGGGCGACAACATCTTCTACGGCCCAGGGCTCGGCACCAATCTGCAGCGTTTTCAAAACGTCAGCGGCGGAGCCATTTTCGCGTACTGGGTGGCCAATCCGTCGGCGTACGGCGTCGTGGAGTTCAGCGCGGACGGCACCGCGTTGTCGTTGGAGGAGAAGCCCGAGACGCCGAAATCGAACTACGCGGTTCCGGGGCTGTACTTCTACGACAATGACGTCATCGAGATCGCGCGGTCGCTGAAGCCGTCAGCGCGAGGCGAATACGAGATCACCGAGGTCAACCAGACCTACCTGAACCGGGGCGAACTCTCGGTCGAAGTGCTGCATCGGGGCACCGCGTGGCTGGACACCGGCACCTTCGACTCTCTTTTGGACGCAAGCGATTTCGTGCGCACCATCGAACAACGCCAGGGGCTGAAGGTCGGTGTGCCGGAGGAGGTGGCGTGGCGGGTCGGCTTCATCGACGACGAGCAACTGGCCGCTCGGGCCAAGACACTGCTCAAGTCCGGCTACGGCGCGTATCTGCTGGAGCTGCTCGAGCGGAAGTGACTATTGGCGGTAGCTGACGAGAAAGTTGCCGAGCCGTTCGATGGCCGCCGCGAGATCGCGGGACCATGGCAGCGTCACGATCCGCAGGTGATCGGGCGCCGGCCAGTTGAATCCGGTGCCCTGGGTCACCAGGATCTTTTCTTGCAGTAACAGGTCGAGGACCAACTGCTCGTCGTCGACGATCTCGTACACCTCGGGATCCAGCCGCGGGAACGCGTACAACGCACCCTGCGGTTTGACGCACGAGACGCCCGGGATCTCGTTCAGCTTGTTCCACGCCACGTCGCGCTGCTCGAGCAGCCGCCCGCCCGGCAACACCAGGTCCTCGATGCTCTGGTGTCCGCCCAAGGCGACCTGAATGCCGTGCTGCGCAGGCACATTCGGGCACAGCCGCATGTTGGCCAGCAGGCTGATGCCTTCCAGGAAGCTGCTCGCGTGCTCCTTGGGCCCGGTGATCGCCAGCCAGCCGGCCCGGTATCCGGCGACGCGGTAGGCCTTCGACAGCCCGTTGAACGTGAGACACAACAGGTCTGGTGCCACCGACGCCACCGCGACGTGCTCGGTGTCGTCGTAGAGGATCTTGTCGTAGATCTCGTCGGCGAGAAGCAGCAGCTGGTGCTCGCGAGCCAGTTCGGCCATCTGCTCGAGGACCTCGCGGCTGTAGACCGCACCGGTTGGGTTGTTGGGATTGATGATGACCAGGGCCTTGGTGCGCTCGGTGATCTTGGCTTCGATGTCGGCGACGTCGGGCTGCCAGTCCTGCGTCTCGTCGCACAGGTAGTGCACCGGGGTGCCGCCGGCCAGCGACGTCGACGCGGTCCACAGTGGGTAGTCGGGCGCGGGGATCAGCACCTGGTCGCCGTTGTCCAGCAGCGCCTGCAGCGTCATCGTGATGAGCTCGGACACCCCGTTGCCGAGGTAGACGTCGTCGACGTCGAATCGCGGGAAGCCCTCGACGAGCTCGTAGCGCGTCACCACCGCGCGGCGTGCCGGCAGGATGCCCTTGGAGTCCGAATAGCCCTGCGCGTAGGGCAGTGCCTGAATCATGTCGCGCATGATCACGTCGGGCGCCTCGAAGCCGAACGGGGCCGGATTGCCGATGTTGAGCTTCAGAATGCGGTGGCCCTCGGCCTCCAGCCGCGCCGCGTGGTCGTGCACCGGCCCGCGAATCTCGTACAGGACGTCTTGCAGCTTGGTCGACTGCGCAAACGTCCGCTGCGGGTGGTGATGACCGGTGGCGTGCCACGGCAGCTGGTGAGTGGTCATCGCTCTATGGTGCCAGGCGTGTCCAGCAAATTACCAAAATCGGCGCAGGCGCATTTTGGGGACGCATTTCCCCGGCGCGGCGGGACTTCGGTCGTGGACGGCGCTACTACCGTTTGCCGGGCGGCTTCGCCCCACGCGCGATGCCCAGGCCCTTCGCCGGGGCAGCGGGCGGGCTCGATTCGTCGTCGCCGGTCGGCTCGGGTTGTGCGGGTTCGGTTTTCGGCTCTGCCGCGGGCGCACGCTGCGCGGGCGGTGGCGCTGACTTCTTCGCACCCGGGCGCTTCGCGCCTGCCGCGATACCGAGGCCTTTCGCGGGCGCCGGTGGCGTTGTCGCCGTGGGC
>JBAPQQ010000597.1:0-1976 GCA_049280695.1 Mycobacterium sp. | reverse complement strand
GTGCTGACGTATTCGGTAAGCTTTCCAACAGACAATCCTCAGAAAAGAAGCCTTCCGATGTCGGTGATGTCGTTTCCCGCCCGCCTGATCGCGGTGGCCGCTTTCGGCGCCGCGTTCGCCACGGCTCCGTGCGCCGTCGCCGACCCCGCCGACCTGGTTCCGGTCTGCACCGGTGACGAAGACCCTCAGCGGGACAACTGCAACGCGGGATGCTTGCCGGGCGCGCCGATCGACGCATACGGGAACTGCGGCCAACCCGGCACCGTCCTCGACACCGCTTCGGATGCGCAGGGCACCGGGGCGGATCCGAACGTACCCCTCGGCCCGCAGTGAGGTTAGTCTGCCCGAGTGATCCTCGACAGATTCCGGCTTGACCACCAGGTAGCAGTAGTCACGGGAGCGGGGCGCGGGCTGGGCGCGGCGATCGCGCTGGCGTTCGCAGAGGTCGGGGCCGATGTGGTGATCTCGTCGCGCACACGAAGCGAGCTCGACGACGTCGCCACGCAGATCCGGGCGCTCGGCCGTCGCGCCCACGTCGTGGTGGCCGACCTCGCGGACACCGACGCCACCGCGGCACTGGCGCAGACGGCGGTCGACGAGTTCTCGCGCCTCGACATCGTGGTGAACAACGTCGGTGGCACGATGCCGAACCTGTTGCTCAACACCAGCACAAAGGATTTGAAGAGCGCCTTCACGTTCAACGTGGCGACCGCTCACGCGTTGACCATCGCGGCGGTGCCGCTGATGCTGGAGCACTCCGGTGGCGGCAGCATCATCAACATCACGTCGACGATGGGCCGGCTGGCCGGACGAGGCTTCGCCGCCTACGGCACCGCCAAAGCGGCTCTGGCCCACTACACGCGGTTGGCCGCACTGGACCTGTGCCCGCGGGTCAGGGTCAACGCGATCGCGCCGGGATCCATTCACACGTCCGCGCTCGCGGTGGTCGCCGGCAACGACGACATGCGCAAGCAACTGGAGAAGGCCACTCCGATGCGGCGGCTCGGCGAGCCCGCCGATATCGCCGCGGCCGCAGTCTATTTGGCGTCACCGGCGGGTGCATATCTGACGGGCAAGACCCTCGAGGTGGACGGCGGTCTGATCATGCCCAACCTGGAACTCCCGATTCCCGACCTGTAAGGAAAGACGTATGGCAATAAGAGTCGCCCAGATCGGTACAGGCAACGTCGGTCGGCACGCACTTGCCGGTGTTCTCGCCAACCCCCAGTTCGAGCTGACCGGGGTGTGGGTGTCGTCGGAGGCCAAGGCCGGCCGCGATGCCGGCGAGCTGGCCGGGCTGGACCGCCGCACCGGCGTGAAGGCCACCACCGATCTGGCGGAAATCATTGCCGCACAACCGGATTGCGCGGTCTACAACGCGCTGGCCGACCACCGGCTGCCCGATGCGCTGGAGGACTACCGGCGGCTGTTGGAGGCGGGCATCAACGTCGTCGGCAGTGGCCCGGTGTTCCTGCAGTATCCGTGGCAAGTCATTCCAGACGAGTTGATCGCGCCGCTGGAAGACGCCGCGCAGCAAGGCAACTCGAGTCTTTTCGTCAACGGCATCGACCCGGGATTCGCCAACGACCTTCTGCCGCTGGCGCTCGCGGGCACATGTCAGCACGTCGAACAGGTGCGCTGCATGGAGATCGTCGACTACGCGACGTACGACAGCGCCGCGGTGATGTTCGACATCATGGGATTCGGCAAGCCGATGGACGAGATTCCGATGCTGCTGCAGCCGATGGTGCTCAGCATGGCGTGGGGGTCGGTGGTGCGCCAGATCGCGGCAGGTCTCGGCATCGCGCTGGACGAGATCGTCGAAGTGTACTACCGCGAGCCGGCACCCGAGGACTTCGAAATCGCATCGGGATTCATCGCGAAAGGCACTGCCGCCGCGTTGCGGTTCGAGGTGCGCGGGCTCGTCGACGAACGGCCCGCGGTGGTGCTCGAGCACGTGACGCGGCTGCGCGACG
>JBAPQQ010000596.1:0-8587 GCA_049280695.1 Mycobacterium sp. | reverse complement strand
CCTCGGGGTTGGCTTGCGAGCGGTTCGGTCACCGCGAGCGGTTCCTGTCCAGTCTACCGGCACCGGCTGTCAGCACCGATTCTCCGGCGGCGTTTCTGCACACCTAATAACGCCGTATACGAAATTTCGCGACCATTGACTCGTCCTGACGCTTGCGAACAATGTTTGCGGCTTTCAGGCGGCTCTCAGACCACTAAGATGACCCCGTCATCCGTACGTGTCGCGTGGGCCGCGGCCCGCGACCCGACGGGGGCCTTTGCGCCACGACGGTCCCGTGGGCCCGGTGATCTTCAACGACGTCACCACGCCGTCCCCGACCGCCGCGGCGATCTTGGCCAGCAGTTGCGCCTGCATCATCCGCAGCTGGGTGGCCCAGGCGGTGGACTCGGCCGTGACGCTCAAGACGCCGTCGTGCAGTGCGGTAGGGGAGGCGTGGTCGGCGATCTGCGCACCGACCACCGACGCCCAGGCCCCGAAGACGGTGCCTTCGGCGACCCTGCCCGACCACCCTCGTGTCGCGGCGAGATCCCGGGTGACGGCGCCGAGAAGCTGGGGGTCGCGGACGTCGGGACCGGGGCCGGACCATCTCCGCCGGCTGCCCTGTTGACGCCCTGCGACCCGGGTTGTCCTGGCGGGATCGCGACCCTGCCCGATGTTCTTGCCCTGGGTGCGGGCGGCGCTGCGGGCCTCCTCCAGCGTGCGCCGGACCAGGTCCATTGCGGCCTTCTCGCGATCGTCGGTCATGACGTAACCACCGATACGCGGCCCCCGTCGTCTTCGGACAGGCCGATCGTGATGCGAGTCGCGTCGAGACCTGACGGAATGTCTTCGGGAACGGCAGCCGTCAGCACGACCTGTTCGGCTGAGCCCGCGACCGCTGCGAGTGCCTGCCGGCGCGCGTCGTCCAGTTCGGCGAAGACGTCGTCGAGCAGCAGAACCGGATCCGAGCCCTCGGAACGCAGCAACTCGTAAGCCGCCAGCCGCAGCGACAACGCCATGCACCATGATTCACCATGCGACGCAAAGCCTTTCGCTGGCTGGTCACCGAGCACGAGCTCCAAGTCGTCGCGATGCGGACCGACCAGGCAAACCCCCCGGTCCAGCTCGGCACCGCGGCGTGCGCCCAGCGCGTTCAGCAGGGCCGCCTCGTAATCGCCCGCGTCCACCTCGACGCTCGACCGGTACCGGACGTCGGCGTTCCGCGATCCCGGTGCAAGCAGTTGATATGCCTTCTCCACCTCGGGCCGCAGCTCGTTGACGAGCTCCACCCGTGCCGCCAGCAGACGCGCCCCGTGCTCGGCCAGGTGGCCGTCCCACACGTCGAGGGTGTGCAGCAACCCGCTGTCGCGGGAGCGCTGTGCCGCCGCCGTCTTCAGCAGTGCCGTCCGTTGCCGCACCACCCGGTCGTAATCAGCGCGCACTCCGGCGAGGGCAGGGCGCCTGAGCGTGGCCAGCTCGTCCAGGTAGCGGCGGCGATCGCTGGGATCACCACGCACGAGTGCGAGATCCTCCGGGGCGAACAGCACCGCCCGCAGCACACCGAGTATTTCTCGGGAGCTGCGGACGGGGGAGCGGTTCAGCCGGGCCTTGTTCGCCTTGCCCGCGGTGATCTCGAGGTCGACGGCCAGTTCTCGCCCGTCGTTGACGACGATCGCCGACACCACCGCACGGGATGCTCCGGCCCGGATCAGGGGCGCATCGGTGGCCACCCGGTGCGAGCCGAGAGTCGCCGCATACCAGAGCGCCTCGACCAGGTTCGTCTTGCCGTATCCGTTCGGGCCGACGAAGACGGTCCGTCCGGGTTGAAGTTCGATGTCTACCTGAGACCACGACCGGAAGTCGCGTAACCCCAAGTGCCGCACATACATCGGCCGCCGAGCTATCCCGATTGGCTCACTCGGTGGACCGCGTGCCCACCGAACTGGTTGCGCAACGCCGCGACGGCTTTCATCGTGGGTGAGTCGTCCTGACGTGACAGGAACCGGGCGAACAGCGAGGCTGCGATGCCCGGTACCGGAACACGCAACCGGATGGCCTCCTCGACTGTCCAGCGGCCCTCGCCGGAATCCTCCGTGTAACCGGTGATTTCGTTCAGGTCAGGGTCTTCCTTCAACGCCTTGGCCAGCAGTTGCTGCAGCCACGATCGCACCACTGTGCCGTTGCTCCACGCCTGGTACACGGCCTGTGGATTCTTGACCAGGTCTTCGGCGGCCAGCATTTCGTAGCCTTCGGCATACGCAGTCATCAAGGCGTACTCGACGCCGTTGTGCACCATCTTCGCGAAATGGCCTGCCCCCACCGGTCCGGCATGCACGAAGCCGTCTTCCCGCGGGCCGGGGGGGCGCAGCGTGTCGAAGATCGGCATCGCCCGCCCGACGTCGGCGTCGCTGCCGCCGACCATCAGCCCGTATCCTTCCGTCAACCCCCACACTCCGCCGGACACGCCGGCGTCGATGAAGGCAATTCCCTTCTCGTCCAACAACTTTGCATGCGGCCCGTCCTCGGTATAACGAGAGTTGCCACCGTCGATCACCAGGTCGCCCTCACCGAGCTCGTCCGCCAGCGCCACGATGGTTTCGCGCGTGACGGGCCCGGAGGGCACCATCACCCAGACCACCCGCGGCGCGGCAAGCGCGTCGGCCAGCGCAGCCAAACTGGGCACGTCGGTGACTTCGGGACGCGGGTCGTAACCGATGACCTCATGGCCGCCGTCACGCAGCCGTTCGCGCATGTTGAAACCCATTTTGCCGAGTCCGACAAGGCCCAGCTGCATCGTGCCTCCTTGTTCGAGATGAAATGCTCAGCCGGGAAGCCGCACCGGCATCAACAGATAGACGTAGTCCGACTGCAGAGCCGGGAACGGGGGCGCGCCGCCGCCCGGACCCGCCTCATCCGTCACCGGACGCAGCACCGCGGGCCGGCTCGGGGTGGTGAACCCGAACGACACCCGCTCGCTGTGCAACGAGCTCAGACCGTCGGTCAGGTATGTCGGGTTGAACGCGATGGTTAGGGGATCGCCCGAGAAGTCCGCGGGCAGGTCCTCCTCCGCCCGCCCGACGTCGTCGGCACCGGCAGCCAGCCGCAGAGTGCCTTCGCTGAACTCCATCCTGACCTGAGCGCCACGGTCGGCAACCAGAGCCACACGCTTGATCGCCTCGGTGAGTTCGGCGACGTCCACCGTCGCGACCGCCGTGTGTTCCGCCGGCAACAGCTGACGAAACTTCGGGAACTCCGCATCCAACAGCCGCGTCGTGGTGCGCTTGCCTTCGCTGCGAATACCCAGTAGTCCTTCCCTACCGACCTGCTGGCCGGCGCCGAGCGCCAAGCCCACATCCGCCCCGGTGATACCGGCCTTCGCAACTTCGGCCAACGTCCGCGCCGGCACGAGGACTGCCGCCTCGATGTCGGCCGACGACGTGGACCAGGTGAGCTCGCGGACCGCGAGCCGGAAGCGGTCGGTGGCTGCCAAAACCACGGATTCGCCGGAAATTTCGACTCGTATGCCGGTGAGCATCGGCAAGGTGTCGTCGCGGCCGGCGGCCACGGCGACCTGGGTGACCGCCTCGGTGAACAAGTCTGCCGAAATGACACCCGTCTCCTCCGGAAGCGCCGGCAGTGACGGATAGTCCTCCACGGCCATCGTGGGCAACGAGAAACGGGCGCTGCCGCAGGTCAATGACACCCGGGTGCCTTCCACGCTGACATCGACCGGCTTGGCCGGCAACGCCCGGGTGATGTCTGACAACAACCGTCCGGACACCAAAACCTTTCCGGGGGTTGCCATTTCAGCCGGCACCTGAACCTCGGCCGAAACCTCGTAGTCGAACCCGGAGATCGTCAGGCCCTCGTCGGTGCCTTCCAGAAGCACACCGGCCAGAACCGGCACCGAGGGCCGGGACGGCAGATTGCGGGCAACCCACGCCACCGCGTCGGCGAAGTCCTCGCGCACCAGCCGGAATTTCAAGTCGGTCAGACCGACCGTCGTCGTAGCCACCCTCACAGCCTCATCTTCGATCCCAGTTCTGACGCTTTTGCATCCCCGCCCAACGACGACCGTAATGGCTGTCGAGACACCACCGTAGGGCTTTCGTCGGCTCGATCAAAGGTATTCCATGAGGCCGACGGCGGCCGACGGGACGGGCTGCGGACCGGTGTGGAGAAGCGCTGTCCCCAGATGCTTCTTCTGGCTGAAATTTCTAGAGATAACTAAGCAGCAGTAGTAGGTGCTGTGGATTCTGGGGATATGCCGAGTTTGTCCTGTATGCAGTGACGTCGCGATGTGGACGAAGCAGTGGATGACAGGGTGTCGGCGCGTGAGTCGCTGTGGAGTGCCGGCGGTTTTTCACCGGGGTGTGATCAAACCGACGGCGTTGTCCGCGTCGTGTGCACAGGATTGTCCACACGTCGGCGTGTGACTGCTGGGGCACACGCGGCCAAAGTTTTTCGGTGCAGTGACGAAATCCGGTCAGCGCTTCGAGCGTTGACGGATTCGTGTCGTCAGTTCTTTGACTTGATCGAACACCTCGCGGCGCTGGGCCATCTCCGCGCGGATCTTGCGTTCTGCGTACATGACCGTCGTGTGGTCGCGGCCGAACGCCTGGCCGATCTTGGGCAGCGACAAGTCGGTGAGTTCTCGGCACAGATACATAGCGATCTGCCGGGCCTGAGCAAGCGGGCGTGCCTTGCCCGGTCCGTGCAACTCTTCGACGTTGGTCTCGAAGTACTCCGCCGTTGTGGCCATGATCATCGCGGTGCTGATCTGCATGGTCTCGGCATCGGAGATGAGATCGCGCAAGACGATCTCGGCGAGCGCACGGTCGATCGGCGTCTGGTTGAGCGACGCGAACGCTGTCACCCGGATCAGGGCGCCTTCGAGCTCCCGGATATTGCGCTCGATGCTGCTGGCGATCAGCTCGAGGACGTCCCCGGGGACGTCGAGCCTGTCCATCTGAGCCTTCTTGCGCAGAATGGCAATCCGGGTTTCCAGCTCGGGCGGCTGCACGTCGGTGATCAGGCCCCACTCGAACCGGGTGCGCAACCGGTCTTCCAGAGTGGCCAGCTGCTTGGGTGGGCGGTCAGACGAGATCACGATCTGCTTGTTGGCGTTGTGCAGCGTGTTGAAGGTGTGGAAGAACTCTTCCTGGATGCCTTCCTTGCCTTCGATGAACTGGATGTCGTCGACCAGGAGAACGTCGATGTCGCGGTAGCTTCGTTTGAACGCGACCTTGCGATCGTCGCGAAGCGAGTTGATGAAGTCGTTGGTGAATTCCTCGGTGGAGACGTACTTGACGCGCATCCCCGGGAAGAGGCGCTGGGCGTAATTGCCCGCCGCATGCAACAGATGGGTCTTGCCGAGGCCGGACTCTCCCCAGATGAACAACGGGTTGTAGGCCCGGGCGGGGGCTTCTGAAATCGCAAGCGCCGCGGCGTGTGCGAACCGGTTGGACGCTCCGATGACGAACGTGTCGAACGTGTAGCGCTTGTTCAGGCTGATGCCGGGCTGGCCGGCGGGGCTCTGGGGCGGCTTGTTGAGAAAGTACGACGGCCATGACTCGTGCGCACTGGCCAACGCTTCGGTGTCGTCGTCGACCTCGTCGAGATCTGGTTCATAGGAGGCGGTCAGCCCGCCGAGAGGATCGTCGCCGTCGCCCGGCTCCGGCGGTGCGATGCGGACCCCGAGTTCGACGCGCTGGCCGAGGCGCCGACTGAGCGCATCGACGATTTGTGTGCGCAGATGCCGTTCGATCTCGTTCTGCACGAAACTGCTGGGCACCGAGAGCAGCGCGAAGCCTTCTGCGATGGTGAGGGGCTTGACCAATGTCAGCCAGGCTCGCTGCTGAGGGGTCAACGGGGCGGCGGTGCGGTTCTCGTCGGTGGCCGACGGGCCTTGGGATTCGTCGCCGTTGAGTTCGGAGACGACGGTGTTCCATACGGCGGCGAATGGTGCGTCGGGGTCGGCTGTCAACGAACGAGAACCCCCTTCGGCGTCGGTCGAGGGTCGGCAAAGAAGACGATGACAACTGTCCACATAGTTATCCACAGGTGTGGACAGGGACAGGTCTCGTTTAATTGCCGCTCGGTGTGAGCTTGTCGGTCGGCGCGCTGATGCCCTCCGAGGAGATGATGGATCAGGACCGACCAGGCACCCTCACTTCGTTGTGTGTGTGGTTTGTCTTGGGGCCGCCTCGCGCGGAAACGGCATTGGCAGAAGCTAACAGGTTTACCGGGGGCTGGCCAACAGTTCGGCAACATTGATGAAGAGAAAACGGCGTGTCGCTTGACATCGGTGACGGCTGTGACGGCAGTGAACCGGCGACACCGTCCGAACGCCGTTTGACCGGCGCTATTTACGTCAGTACCCTCAAACGGTCGCCCGAAAGTCGGCGATACGGCAGCGATCCGGGGCGGTTTGTCCGCGGGGCCCGCGCCGGTTAGCGAGCGAGGCGAAGAGCTTACCAACGGCAACCTTCTCAGCTTCGGCATGCGTTGTTAGACGATGCGCGAGCCGACGAGGTGCCAGACGTATGAGGAGATAATGCCGTGGCCAAGGGCAAGCGGACTTTCCAGCCGAACAACCGCAGACGTGCGCGAGTGCACGGATTCAGGCTGCGGATGAGGACCCGTGCCGGGCGCGCGATTGTGTCCAACCGACGGCGTAAAGGCCGGCGGGAACTCACTGCCTGAGTCGGCTCGGACAACCAGGGCGGTGCTTCCTGCGCGATACCGGATGACGCGGTCGACAGAGTTCGGGTCCACGCTGAAGAACGGGACCCGCGCCGTCGAGCGGGACCTCGTCGTGCACGCGCAGCGGAGCGAGGAAGGTGCCGGCCCGCGAATCGGTTTGGTGGTGAGTAAGGCGGTGGGATCAGCCGTGCAGCGGCATCGGGTGGCGCGGCGGTTGCGTCATGTCGTGTGTTCGCTGGTGCCGGAGCTGGACTCCGCCGACCGGATCGTGATTCGAGCGCTGCCGAGCAGCCGACACGCGATCTTCGCGAGCCTCGAGCAGGAGTTGCGCTCGGGGTTGACACGGACGCGGGTCTGGCCGAAGGCGCGACGATGACGGCTGCATTGGCAACCTTGCGGCGGCTGCCGGCCCGCGCGGCGATCTTCCTGATCGAGTTGTACCGCACCTATGTGTCGCCGATGAGGTTGCCGACGTGTCGGTTCACGCCGACCTGTAGCCAGTATGCGATCGAGGCACTGGCGGAGTACGGATTGGTCAAGGGCGGGTGGTTGACGGTGGTTCGGTTGGCCAAGTGCGGGCCGTGGCACCGCGGCGGCTGGGACCCAATCCCGGAGCGCCGCAACGAACGTCACCATGACGGCTGGGATGCGCCAGCCATGCGAGGGGAGAGCTAGTCCTGTGTTCGATCCGTTCAGCCTGGACGTCATCTATTACCCGGTGTCGGCCATCATGTGGCTCTGGTACAAGGCCTTCGCCGCCGTCCCGTTTCTAGGTCCGTCGAGCTTTTTTACGTGGGCGTTGTCGGTGATGTTCCTGGTGTTCACGCTGCGCGCGATCTTGTACCGGCCCTTCGTCAAGCAGATCCGGGTGACGCGGCAGATGCAGGAGATGCAACCGCAGATCAAGGCGTTGCAGAAGAAGTACGGCAAAGACCGGCAGCGGCTCGCCCTGGAGATGCAGAAGCTGCAGAAGGAACACGGAGTGAATCCGATCCTCGGATGCTTGCCGATGCTCGCGCAGATTCCGGTGTTCCTCGGGCTGTATCACGTGCTGATGTCGTTCAACCGGACTCAGCACGGCATCGGGCGGCTGGGCTTGAGCCCGGAAGAAAATCGGCAGCTGGGCAACTATGTGTTCAGCGTCGCGGACGTGAACCATTTCTTGGACGCCAATCTGTTCGGGGCGCCGATCGGGGCGTCGATGACGCAGTCGACCGGCAGCATCGCGGCGTTCCACGAGTTCAATCGAATCAGCGTGATCGCGATCGGCGTGCCGCTGATGCTGTTGGCCGGTTTCGCCACCCACATGAACAGCCGAGCGTCGGTCGCGCGGCAGAGTGCGGAGGCGGCGGCCAATCCGCAGACCGCGATCATGAACCGATTGGCGCTCTACATCTTCCCGCTGGGCGTCGTGGTGGGCGGGCCGTTCCTGCCGCTCGCGATCATCATCTACTGGTTCTCCAACAACATCTGGACGTTCGGTCAGCAGCACTACGTGTTCGGCAAGATCGCCGACGAGGAAGAAGCCAAGAAGCAGGAGGCGATCGCGCGCAGAGCGGCCAATGCGCCGCCGCCTGGTGCGAAGCCGAGCCGTTCGGCGAAGAAGCGGGCGATCACGTCGAACGGGTCGGACGACGCGACGGACGAACTCACCGGTGGGTCCGCGGTGGAGGGCCTGGCGCCGAAGAGCGAGAAGACCAAGCCGGATGCGGCGGGCCCCAACGGAGCGGGCTCGGCGGGCCGGCCGCCGCGACCGGGCGCGCGCCCGAAGAAACGTAAACGTTGAGCGGGCAGGAAGCACGCACAGAGGGGAGAGGGGTCCGGATGACCGACCCGGAAACTGACACGGCGACCGACGCGGAAATTGACGCGGCGACCGACGCGGACGACGGCGGCTCGGACG
>JBAPQQ010000595.1:0-1951 GCA_049280695.1 Mycobacterium sp. | reverse complement strand
TGTGCTCGGGCAGGACCTCGGCGAGCACCCGAGAGACCCCGACCTGGCGGGCGATCGCCGCGGCAGTGCGGGCGTTGTCGCCGGTGATCATCACGACCTGCAGGCCGAGCTGGCGCAGGGCGGCGATGGCGACCACGGAGTCGTCCTTGACCGTGTCGGCCACCGCCAGCACTCCTGCCGGTTGGCCGTTCACGGCGGCCAGGATCGGGGTCTTGCCCCCGGCGGCGAGCCGGGCGCTGATCTGCTCGAGCTCTGTGGTGTCGATGCCGTCATCGGCGAGCAGTGCGGCCGTGCCGACCAGCACGGTGTGTCCGGTGACCGTGGCACGCATCCCCTTACCGGTGATCGAGGTGAACCCCTCGGCGGCGGGAATGTTGTGGCCGCGGTCGCGGGCGCCGGCCACCACGGCGGTGGCGATGGGGTGTTCGCTGTCGGCCTCGGCGGCGGCGACCAGGATCAGGAGGTCATCTTCTGCGATCGCCCCGGCCGCGTGCACATCGGTGAGGGCGGGTTTGCCGGTGGTGATGGTGCCGGTCTTGTCCAGCACGATCGTGTCGAGGTGGTGTGCGGTTTCCAGGGCCTGCGCCGAGCGGATCAAAATCCCTGCGCGGGCACCCTTTCCGGTGCCGACCATGATTGACAGCGGCGTGGCCAGGCCGAGCGCACAGGGGCGCGATGATCAACACCGCCACCGAAGACACCAGCGCCAACGTCAACGCCGGGGCCGGGCCGGCCACGAACTAGGCCGCGAAGGTGGCTATCGCGATTGCGATGACGACCGGCAAAAAGTACGCCGAGATCGCATCGGCCAGCCGCTGGATCGGCGCCCGGGAGGCTTGCGCCTGCTGCACCATCCGGATGATCTGCGCCAGCATCGTGTCCGCGCCCACCTTGGCCGCACGCACCCGCAACGAGCCCGTGGTGTTGACGGTCGCCCCGATCACGGTGTCGCCGGCGTGTTTGGTCACCGGCATCGACTCCCCGGTCACCATCGACTCGTCCACCGCGGACTGCCCGGTCAGCACGACGGCGTCAACCGGAATCTTCTCGCCGGGCCGGATGACGATCTCGTCGTCCACCATGACCTCGTCGACCGGAATCTCGGATTCGACTCCACCACGCACGACGCGCGCGGTCCGGGCCTGCAAGCCCAGCAGGGCCCGGATGGCTTCCCCGGTGCCGGCCTTGGCGCGGGCTTCCAGCAGGCGGCCCAACATGATCAACGTGAGGATCACCCCGACGGCTTCGAAATACACCTCCCGCACGTCCGCGGGCAGCAGCCCGGGAGCAACGGTGACCAGCAGGCTGAAGCCGTAGGCGGCCAGCGTCCCCAACGTGATGAGGCTGTTCATGTCGGCGCTGCGATGGGCCAGGGCCAGCCAGCCGCTGCGATGAATCGGCCAGCCGACATACCACATCACCGGCGTGATCAGCGCCAGCTGCACCCAGTGGTTGAGCAGCACGGACGGCACCCAGCCCGCACCCAGCACCGGTGGGGCCATCACCGCATACAACACCGGGGCGGTCAGCACCGCGCCGATCACCACCCGGCGGGTGAGGTCGGCAATCTCTGCGCGCCGCTCCTCAGCCTGGGCGGCTTCGACCTCCGCAGCGGCGGGCTCGGCGACACGGTCGGCCGCCTGCGAGGTAGCCTGCGCGGGCTGCTCCTGCTCCGGCGGCAAGCCAGCGGCCCCGTCCGGGGCGACGACGAGGGTGCCGCGGATCATGTTCATCCCACAGGCGAACCCGAACGACCCCGCCCGCCAAGGAGTGAACCGGACCGTGGTGCGCTGATGTGCCGGCAGCGTCGCGGACAGCTGCAGCTCGGGGAACACCACCCGGGAACTGCAATCCCCGCTTTCCTGTCGGTCGAACTCAATCTCCACCGGAACGCCCCGGCGCACCTGTACCACGTTGGGGCTGTAGCCACCACGGACAACAACCTCGACAC
>JBAPQQ010000594.1:0-2209 GCA_049280695.1 Mycobacterium sp. | reverse complement strand
CCGTGACAGCGAATCTTGCTCGTCGGGCTGACGCGGTCGGCGCCTGTCGTGACGTCGAGCGCGGGGTTCATGGTGAGCGTGACGATCGTGGTGCCGTAACCCGTGCCGTCGGTTGACGTCATCTCATAGGCCCGTCGGGTAGGTCTCCGGTGTCTCGCCTTCCACCCACAGGCTAGTCACCTCGAGCGGCTCCAGCGCACACGTGTGGTCGATGTGGATGATCCCGTCGAACTGGTCGGCGGGCCGGGTGTGGAAATAGTGACTCTGCCGCTCGGTGGCGGGCAGATAGATCACGCCGATCGCCCGGCCCAGCCGGACCAGAGACAGGGGCTCCGCGGCCCCGACGCTGAGTATCGGCGACACCAGGAAGGACGGATTGCCAGTCTCGTGCAGCAGCTCCTCGATGCTGCCGTTCAACGCGTTTCGCACGACCTTGCGCTCGGCCGTCCCGCCCCAGTCGCTCGCCGCGGTGACCGACCCGCTGTAGGTGCTGAACCCGATGAGCCGCGCGTCGTCGTCGTACTTCTCGCGCACCAGCTGGCCGAGTGTGAGCTGCCCGTCCACGCCCATCTCCGTCGCGCGGGCGTCGCCCACGTGAGAGTTGTGCGCCCACACTACGATCCGCGCGGTCTGATCGGGCCGTGTCTGGCCCAGATGTGCGAGCAGCGCATCGAGGGTTTCCGCCATGTGGCTGTCGCGCAGGTTCCACGACGTGACCCGGCCGCTGAACATCGAGCGGTAGTACTCCTCGGCGTCGCGGACGGTGACGGCGTTCTGCTGCGCATAGAACAACTCGTCCTCGACGAGCAGGCCGTCGCGGCGCGCATACTCCAGCGCCTTGCGCTGCATTTCCACCAGTTGCTCGATCGCCTGCTTCTCGCACGACAAGCCGCCGCCGAACGCCGCCGCGAATCCGTATGCCTGGCCGTCGTCGGCGGCGGACGCATGGTCGAAGCACGCGTACCTCGTGCGCGCCCGCGCTGCCGCCACCGGGTCGACGCTGTCGAGGTAGACGATCACCTCCTGCATCGAGCGGTGCAGGCTGTACAGATCCAGGCCGTAGAAGCCGCATCGCTGGGCTGCCTCGCAGCCCTCGTTGTGCCGGCGCAGCCAGGTCGCGAAGTCGCGGACCACCACGTTGCGCCACATCCAGGCGGGGAACCGCTCGAAACCTCGCAGCGCCTCCTCGGCGGTGGCGTCGTCACCCGACCCCCGCACGAAGCGGTTCACCCGGTACGCGTCGGGCCAGTCGGCTTCGGCCGTCACCGCGCAGAACCCCTTCGCTTCGATCAGCCACTTGGTGATCTCGGCGCGGGCCTCGTAGAACTCGCGTGTGCCGTGCGAGCTTTCGCCGATCAGCACGACGCGGGCATCTCCGATCAGCTCCTCCAACGCCTCCGTCGGCGGCACCCCGCCCGGCGCGTCGACGGCGACGCGGGCGATCAGCTCGGCCGGCGTCTGGACGGCCCTTTCGGCGCGGGTCGCAACTCCGGTGGTCGGGGTGGCCATGAGCTGGCGCACCTCGTCGTCACTGACTTGGGTGAAATCCCAGAATGATTCGCCGACGGCCAGAAACGGCGTCGGCATGCTCGCGCACACCACGTCGTCGACCAGGCCGGCGAACTCCCGGACGGTCGACTCCGGCGCCGCGGGCACCGCGATCACGATCTCGGCCGGGTCCGACTGGCGCAGGGCCTGCACCGCCGCGAACATGCTCGCTCCGGTGGCCAGACCGTCGTCGACGAGGACTACGGTCTTGCCCGTGACGGCGACCGGGTGCCGTCCGCCGCGGTACGCGGCTTCCCGCCGGATCAGTTCCCGCCCTTCGCGTTCGGCCACGTCACGCAACTGCTGGGGAGTTATCCCGAGGCCACGGACCACGTCGTCGTTGATCACGACGCGGCCGTCGTTGGCCAGCGCGCCGACCGCGAACTCCTCACGGCCGGGAGCTCCGAGCTTGCGCACCACGAACGCATCCAGCGGCGCGCCGAGAGCCGCCGCCACCTCCCACGCGACCGGGATGCCGCCGCGCGGCAGCCCGAGAACGACGACGTCCTTTCTGCCCTGGTACGCCGTCAACAGCCGCGCGAGTATCCGTCCCGCCTCGCGGCGGTCACGGAAAACCCGGCGGGGTGCCGCCCGCGTCATCGCGTGCTCCTTCTCAGTGCAGGTCGGTTACCGGCTCGTGGGTCACCGAACCGATGTCCGA
>JBAPQQ010000593.1:0-5278 GCA_049280695.1 Mycobacterium sp. | reverse complement strand
CCCAGCGTGCTTATGCCCGGATACGACGTCAGAATTCTGCATCCGGACGGCTACGGATGCGGCCCCGGCGAAGAGGGGGAGATCTGCATTCAGTTGCCGCTGCCGCCCGGAACCTTGCCGACGCTCTGGGGCGACGACGACCGCTACCAGGCGTCGTACCTGGCCGAGCACCCCGGCTACTACCTCACCGGCGACGGCGGCTACATCGACGAGGACGGCTACCTGTTCGTGATGGGCCGCATCGACGACGTCATCAACGTTGCGGGACACCGCCTGTCCACCGGCGCGATCGAGGCGGTGTTGGCGACTCACCCGGCAGTGGCCGAGTGCGCGGTGATCGGCGTGGCGGACGAGATCAGGGGGCAGGTTCCGCGAGGTCTTGTCGTGCTGAAGGCCGGCGCCTCGCCCGAGGGGGTCGACGAGGAACTGGTCGCGCTCGTGCGTGAGGAGATCGGCGCGGTCGCTTGTCTGCGGGTCGTCGACATCGTGTCGGCACTACCAAAGACCCGGTCCGGCAAGATTCTGCGAAAGGCCCTGCGCGGCATAGCACATGGCAAGGACGAACGGCCACCGTCGACCATCGAGGATCCCGACGTGCTCGACTATCTCCGGCCCATTTTGGGGCCTTAGTTTTCGCGCCGAGACTACGGTTGTTGGCGCAAAATTGCCAAAATGCCAGCAACAACTGTGTTCTCGGCGTTACGCGCGGTCACCGAGACTACGGTTGTTGACGGATTTCGGCCGATTTCCATCCAAAACCGTAGTCTCAGCGAGGTTCTCGGCGTCAACGCGCGATGAGCCGGCTGGCTGCGTCGGCCGCCCGCTCGGCATTGGCCAGGATTTGAGCCTGCCTGCGCGGCCACCAGAGCGCCTCGATCGGGAAGAACGCGAAGTACAGCCACGAGATGACGGCCTCACGAACCGGGGCGAAAATGGTGTCGGCGATCGCCGTGCCCAGCGCTACCACGCCGAGGACGAGGATGAGCCACCACCACAACCGGAAGCCTTCGGCCGCACGGTGTAACGAGCGGCTGTAGTCGATGACGCCGGCTGCGAGCCGCGCATCACCGATGTCACGGCCGCTTCGCGTCGCGCGGGCCACCGCGACGCGATCGGCCCCGCTCAGCTGCTTGGCGCCGGGCCAGAACTTCGCCATGCGACGCCCCATGATGGCGCCGTACAGCAGCGAGACGACCACGAAGGCAACGAGCCCGGCCGGCACAGAATTCGAGCCGAAGAGCGCCAGGAGCCCGATGACAATACCGACTGCAGGTCCGACGATCAGCGCCCTGATGGTCAAGCCAAAGCGCCAGACCCAGGCTGGAATACCAACCATGGCAGGCTAATCCGTGCATTCGACGACGTAGTAGGCGTCGTCGGCGTAACGGGACCGGATCACCTTCTTGTCGAACTTGCCGACGCTGGTGCGTGGCACCTCGTCGACGAACGCCCAGCGCTCAGGGAGCCACCACCGAACCACCCTGTCGCGCAGGTAGTCCCGCAACTGCGGTGCCGTGACTGTTGCGTTCTCCTTGAGCACCACGGCGGCCAACGGCCGTTCCTGCCAGCGCTCGTCGGGAACACCGACCACTGCTGCCTCCAGCACGTCGGGGTGCCCCATGAGATGGTTCTCCAGTTCGACCGAGGAGATCCATTCACCACCCGACTTGATTACGTCCTTGGCGCGGTCGGTCAACGTGACATAGCCCAGCGAGTCGATTCGCCCGACGTCGCCGGTCCGTAACCATCCGTCGGCGAACTTCTCGGCATCTCGGTTGCGGTAGTAGGCGCCGGTGATCCATGGGCCTCGAACTTCCAACTCCCCGACCGACTCCCCGTCATTGGGCAGCACATTGCCGTGGTCGTCGACGATGCGCATCTCGACACCGAACAACGGCCGTCCCTGGGTGGCGCGCAGCTGCCACGCTTCATCGCCGTCTGCACCCTGTGGCGGCCGCGCTAGCGACGCGACGGGCGACGTCTCGGTCATGCCCCACAGCTGCATCAGCGTGACGCCGAACTTCTCGTCGTAGGTGCGCATCAACGATTCCGGCACGGCAGAGCCGCCGCAGACGATCAGCCGTAACGACGAAATATCATGGCTAGGGTCTTCTTCGAGGCAGTGCATCACGTCGTTCCAGATGGTTGGCACTGCGGCCGCGAACGTCGGCCGGCACTCCTCGATCATCCGGACGAGCCGCGGCGCATGGGCATAGCAGTCCGGCAACACTAGGTCGGCACCGGCCATCAGCGCCGCGTGCGGAACGCCCCACGCATTGGCATGAAACATCGGCACCACCGGCAACGCCCGGTCGCCTTCGGTGAGGGTCATACCGTTGGTGCTGCACACCGAGGTGCTGTGCAGGTACGTCGACCGGTGGCCGTACACCACACCCTTCGGGTGGCCGGTGGTGCCGCTGGTGTAACACATTGCGGCGGCGGCACGTTCGTCGACGTCGGGCCACGCGAACTCGGTTGGCTGCTCACCCAGCAGCTCGTCGTAGCGGACCACGTCCTTGCCGGCCGTTTCCAGCACCGAGGTGTCGCCGTCGCCGACTGCAACCACCGTGCGGATCGTCTCCATCCGCGGCAGCACTCCTGCCAACTGCTTGGCAAGCGACATATCGACGAGCACGACGGTGTCTTCGGCGTCGTAGGCGATGAACTCGATCTGCTCGTCGGAGAGCCGGATGTTCAGCGTGTGCAGCACGGCGCCCATACACGGGATCGCGAAGTAGGCCTCGAGGTGCTCCTGGTTGTTCCACATGAACGTCGCGACCCGATCGGACGGTCGGACACCCAGGCTTCGCAGCGCGTTCGCGAGCTGCGCGACGCGGGCGCCGAACTCCCGGTAGTTGACCTGGCGGTATCCGTCCTCGGTCGCGGTGATCACCACGCGGTCGCCGTGAATGTTCGCGCCGTGACACAAGATCGACGTCAGGGTCAACGGAACGCCTTGCATCGTGCTGTACAACACGGGATCTCCGATCAGTGGTGGCATTCGACGACGTCGTACGCCCTGTCGGCATAGCGTGAGCGGATCAGCTTCTTGTCGAACTTGCCGACGCTGGTCTTCGGTATCTCGTCGACGAAGGTCCAACGCTCGGGAAGCCACCACCGAGCCACCTTGTCGCACAGGAACTTACGCAGTTCATGCGCGCTGACGTCGGCATGCTCCCGGACCGCCACTGCGGCCAGCGGACGCTCTTGCCAGCGGTCGTCGGGCACGGCGACGACGGCGGCCTCGAAGACGTCAGGGTGTGACATCAGGTGGTTCTCGAGTTCCACCGACGAGATCCACTCGCCGCCGGACTTGATCACGTCCTTGGCGCGGTCGGTCAGCGTGATGAATCCGCGCGGGTCCATGGTTCCGACGTCGCCGGTGCGCAGCCAGCCGTCGTGGAACTTCGACTCGTCTGCGTTGAGGTAGTAGGAGCCGGTGACCCAGGGTCCGCGGACTTCCACTTCTCCCACGGCTTTACCGTCGTTCCGCGCAACGTTGCCCTCGTCGTCGACGATGCGGGCCTCGACCCCGCACATCGGGCGTCCCGCGGTGTTGCGCAGCGCCCAGTGCTCCTCGTCGCCGACGTCATGGGGCGGCCGGGCGATCGACGCCAGGGGCGAGGTTTCGGTCATGCCCCACGCCTGGCGGATCTCCACCCCGTGGTTGTGCTGGAACTCCTTCATCAAGGCGAGCGGCACCGCCGCACCGCCGCACGGCACCACCCGCAGCGACGAGATGTCGCGCTCCGGGTGGGCGTTGAGGTACTTCAGCACGTCGTTCCAGATCGTCGGCACTGCCGCGGCGATGGTGGGCCGGTGGGTCTCGATCATCTCGACGAGGCGTTCGGCCTGCATGAACCGGTCGGGCATCAGCAGGTCGGCGCCGGCCATCAGCGCCGCGTACGGGTTGCCCCAGGCGTTGGCGTGGAACATCGGCACGATCGGCAGGATGCGGTCGTCGTCGGAGATCGCAAAGCTGACGCAGATGCCCATCGACTGCAGGTACGCCGAGCGGTGGCTGTACACCACGCCCTTCGGGTGACCGGTGGTGCCGCTGGTGTAACACATTGCCGCAGCGGACTTTTCGTCCACGTCCGGCCAGTCGTAGGTGGTCGGCTGGTCGGCCAGCAGGTCGTCGTAGCGGATCACGGTCTTCCCCGACTCGGAGAGCGGCGCCAGATCACCCTGGCCGACCGCGACGACGGTGTGCACAGTCGGCATCTGCGGCAGCACGGCGGCCAGCAGCGGGGCCAACGACATGTCGGCAATCACCACACGGTCGTCGGCCTGCTCGGCGATGTAGGCCAGCTGGTCAGCGGGCAGGCGGATGTTCAGCGTGTGCAACACCGCACCCATGCACGGCGCGGCGAAATAGGCCTCCAGGTGCTCCTGGTTGTTCCACATGAACGTGGCGACCCGCTCGTCACCGGTGATGCCCAGACCGCGCAGGCCATGCGCCAACTGGGCCACGCGCTCGGCGAGAGTGCCGTAGCGCACCTCGCGGTAACCGTCGTCGGTGGCGGTGATCACCTTGCGGTCCGCGTGCCAGCCGGTGCCGTGCCGAAGGATCCCGGTGATCGTCAGCGGGAAATCCTGCATCGTGCTTTCCATGCATTCCATCTTGGCCCGCACATAGCCCTCGGAGGCCAATAATCGAAACGAGACCGAGAGGAAGGCGCACGGGATGAAGACGAAGGCTGCGGTGCTGTGGGGGATGAACCAGAAGTGGGAGGTCGAGGAGCTCGAGCTCGACAAGCCCAAGGAGGGCGAAGTTCTGGTCAAGATGACCGCGAGCGGGCTCTGCCACTCCGATTACCACCTCGTGACCGGTGACCTTCCGGCGCCGCTGCCGATGGTGGGCGGCCACGAGGGGGCCGGCACGGTGGTCGAGGCCGGGCCGGGGGTGACCGAGGTCGCAGAGGGCGACCACGTGGTCATGACGTTCATCCCCGCGTGCGGACGATGCCGCCCGTGTGCGCGCGGCATGAGCAATCTGTGCGACCTGGGCGCCTACATCCTGAAAGGGCCGCAGCTCGACGGCACCTACCGCTTCCACGGCAGAGGCCACGACATCGGCCAGCTGTTGCTTCTGGGCACCTTCTCGGAATACGTGGTGGCGCCCATCGCGTCGGTGATCAAGCTCGACGACAGCGTGCCGCTGGACAAGGCCGCACTTCTGGGCTGCGGGGTGACGACGGGCTTCGGCAGCACGGTGCGCACCGGCGAGACGCGCGCCGGCGACACCGTCGTGGTGATGGGCGTCGGCGGGGTCGGC
>JBAPQQ010000592.1:0-3021 GCA_049280695.1 Mycobacterium sp. | reverse complement strand
CCCGTGACGAGACCACGATCGTCGAGGGCGCCGGTGATCCGGACGCCATCGCGGGCCGCGTCGCGCAGATCCGCCAGGAGATCGAGAACAGCGACTCCGACTACGACCGCGAGAAGCTGCAGGAGCGGTTGGCCAAGCTGGCCGGCGGCGTTGCGGTGATCAAGGCCGGGGCCGCCACCGAGGTGGAGCTCAAGGAGCGCAAGCACCGCATCGAGGACGCCGTGCGCAACGCGAAGGCGGCCGTCGAGGAGGGCATCGTCGCCGGCGGCGGTGTGGCCCTGCTTCAGGCGGCTCCGTCGCTGGACGAGCTCAAGCTCGACGGTGACCAGGCCACCGGCGTCAACATCGTCAAGGTGGCGCTGGAGTCTCCGCTGAAGCAGATCGCGTTCAACGCGGGCCTCGAGCCCGGTGTGGTCGCCGAGAAGGTGCGCAACAGCAAGGCGGGCACGGGGCTGAACGCCGACACCAACGAGTACGAGGACCTGCTCAAGGCAGGCGTCGCCGACCCGGTGAAGGTGACCCGCTCGGCGCTGCAGAACGCCGCGTCCATCGCGGGCCTGTTCCTGACCACCGAGGCCGTTGTCGCCGACAAGCCGGAGAAGGCCGCCGCGCCCGCGGGCGACCCGACCGGCGGCATGGGCGGCATGGACTTCTGAGTCTGTCCCACGGGAAAGCCCGGTCCCCAGGCGGGCCGGGCTTTTTCGTGTCTCAGTCGTGTCTCAGTCCGCTTCGAGTGGCACGCAGTCGTGCCGGCATCCGGTGGCCGCAGTAGGGGAGTCCGCCGTCGCCTTGCGGTGCAGAACCGCGCGGCTGGGCACCACCCGCAGGGCGTCGTCTTCGTTGAGTCGGCCTCGGCCGTCGACGATCAGCGTGTAGCCACCGGGTTGGTTCGGGGGCCAGACGAGCGTGACGCCGTCGTGGCGGCTCAGGTTCTTGCGCGTGCTACCACCGACCGCGCCGGCGTCGATCACGCCGCCGACCAGGGCCGGTTCGACGGCCACGGTATGCGCGCGGTAGTCGTCGTCGACCGTGATCAGGTAGGCGATCGTGAAGTCGGCCAGTGCGCCGGCCAGCTGGTCGAGGTCCACCTTGACGCTCATGACGTGAGGATATGCCCGGCTTGTAGGTTCGAGCGATGCCACTTCCTCCGCCTTCGCCGACCACCACCGCCGTCGTCACCGGTGCCTCATCGGGGATCGGCGCCGACATCGCCCGCGAACTCGCCGGCCGCGGCCACGGCGTCACGTTGGTGGCGCGACGGGAAGATCGGCTCGCAGACCTCGCCGCCGAGATCGGCGAGAAAGTCCGCGTCGAGGTGATCGGGTGCGACGTGGCCGACGCCGACGCGCGCGCCGGCTTACTCGACGAAATCGCCCGGCGCGGGCTCACTCTGGAAGTTCTGGTGAACAACGCCGGCTTGGGCACCGTCGGATCGGTGCTCAAGACGCGCGTTGCCGACGAGATCGCCCAGGTGCAGGTGAACGTCGAAGCCGTCATCGACCTGACCACCCGCGCGGTGCAGCAGATGGTTCCCCGGGGTCGCGGCGCGATCCTCAACGTCGGATCGACCGCCGGCTTCCACCCGTTCCCGGGGCAGGCCGGCTACGCCGCGACCAAGGCGTTCGTGAACACCTACACCGAGGGCGTGCGGGCTGAACTTGCCGGCACGGGCGTGACGGTCGCGACCCTGTGCCCAGGGCCGGTACACACCGAGTTCTTGCAGCAGGCCGGCATGGACGAGCGGGCGTTCGCCGACGCGTTCCCGCAGTTCATGTGGATGCCGTCGCGCGACGTCGCCCGGGTGGGGGTCGATGCCCTCGCCGGCGACCGCGGGCTGGTGATCGCGGGGCTGCCCAGTCAACTGAGCACCCGGCTGCTGCAGATGATGCCGCGTCGCGTGCTGCTGCCGCTGCTGGCGCATCAGCACCCGGCGCTGCGGCGCGACCGGTCAGGGTAGCCGAGCCAGCGCAGAGCCTACGCGCGTCGACCGTGGGGCTGATGGGCGTCCACACACCGAATCTTGTCCACAGCCCACACGGTCGACGGCCGGGGTTGTCTCGTGGTTGTCGTGGTCGCCGGCGAAGTTCGCGGGATGAACGAGGAACTCTTCCAGGGAAGTCTGGCGCTGCGCCGCCACCAGCTAACGCGCAACGAGCTTCGCACGCGCTATCGCGCGGTGTTCCGCGATGTCTATGTACCGAAGGACGGGGTCGTCACGGCCGCCGTCAAAGCCCGCGCGGCGTGGCTGTCGACCGGTGCGACGCTGGCCGGTGTATCCGCTGCCGCGGTGTTGGGTACGAAGGGATCGACTCGGGGATGCCCGCCGAGATCGTCCGCGCGGACCGGCATAGCCAGCCAGGCATGGTCGCCCACAGTTATCGGCTCCAAGCGGACGAGATCTGCGTGGTGCGCGGCATGCGGGTGACCACCCCGGCACGCACGGCATTCGACATCGGGCGGTGCCGGCCTGCGGCTCAGGCGATCCCAATTCTCGACGCGTTGGTCAACGCCACGGGGGTCAAGACCACCGAGGTCGCCGCATTGGCCGACGAGCGCCCGGGTTTTCGCGGCATTCGTCGCCTGAAGGCGACGCTGGAATTGGTCGACGGCGGCGCCGAATCGCCGCAAGAGAGCCGAGTGCGCCTGCTGCTGGTGGCCGCCGGGCTTCCCAGACCGCAAACCCAGATCGAGTTCGTCGACGAGTTCGGCCAGGTGTTCATTCGGGTCGACATGGGTTGGCAGGAATGGAAAGTGGCGATCGAGTACGACGGTGTCCAGCACTGGTCCGACCGACGTCAACGGTCATGGGACATCGACCGCATCGCGATTCTCGAGGGGATGGGTTGGACGGTCGTGCGGGTGAGCGCCGAAATGCTCACCCGCCCGCACGTCATCGTCGAACGCGTCCGAGCCAAGCTGCGCGCAGCCGGATACCCCTGCTGATGCATCGAGCGTGGGGGCAAAGGACGAATCAGGTCCGAAATGTTTACATGGCGCCCACACTCGGCGCAGGGGCTACGC
>JBAPQQ010000591.1:0-1551 GCA_049280695.1 Mycobacterium sp. | reverse complement strand
TGCAGGCGACCGCGACTGGTATCGGAACACGGTGCTCCGGGGCGCGAGCGAGGTATCTTCGTCCGTGGCACGGGTGGTACTTTCGTGATTCTCAGACCGGGGGAAGCTTCGGACTGAAGCATCCCCGGTTTCATGCACACCTCGTTACGTGTGACCGGTGTGCTTTCCGGCGTGGAGTCGAGCGTAGTACTCGGCCTCGGCCTCCGCGGGTGGACGTCGGCCGAGGCGGTGCATCAGCCTCCGTTCGTTGTACCAGCTCACCCACGCTGACGTGGTGTTCTCCAGGTCGGCCAGGGTGCGGATGGGCCCGGCCCGGAACGGGGAACCCTCGCGGACGCACTCGGTCTTGTACAGGCCGATCGTCGTCTCGCACAACGCGTTGTCGAGCGCGTCACCGACCGTCCCGACCGACGGCCGCAGCCCTTCCAGCATCAGTGTCTCGCCGTAATGTATTGCGGTGTACTGGCTTCCGGCATCGCTGTGATGGATCGCATCGTCGAACGGGCGGCCTTGGCGGGCGCGGAAGGTCGTGGCGTGGCGCAGTGCACGCTCGACGAAGCCGGTGTCCTTGCGCAGCGAGCACTCCCACCCGGCGATCAGTCCCGCGTAGGCGTCGACGACGAACGCGGTATAGCCGAATCCGCAGGTCATCGGGACGTAGCTGAAGTCGGCCACCTCCAGCAGGTTCGGTGCGGCAACCCGCCACTGCCGGCCCACCAGATCCGGCGCCCGGGCAGCGGTCGGATCGGGTTCGGTGGTGTGCGGCGCACGACGGGCGCGCATGACACCGCGCCAGCCGTTGACCCGCATGATCCGTTCCACCGTGCGCCGCGCCACCGGGATGCCCTCGCGCTGCAGGTGCGCCCACATTTTCAGGCTGCCATACAGCGATTCCGGCGGGCGTTTCCCGTCGGCGTCGGGTTCGTAGATGCCGGCGAGGATTTCGGTGATGGTGATGTCCCACAGGGCCCGTTTCGACGGTGCCGCCGAGCGGTGCGCCCAGTAGGTGCGCGGGGCGATCTGCACACCGTGCACGGCCAGTGCCCGGCAGATCGGTACGACCCCGTAAGCGTCCTTGTGCTCGTCGATGAACGCGCAGATCAACGGTGTCGCGGGTCGCACTCCCGCGCGAAGAAACTCGTTGCGGCCTTGAGGATGTCGATCGTCGATTCAAGCTCGCGGTTCTTGCGGCGCAGCTCACGCAGCTCCCGCTTCTCCTCGCTTGACACCCCTGCCGCTTCACCCGCGTCGATCTCGCTCTGGCGCACCCACTTGCGCAGCGTCTCCGGGTTCATGCCAAGCCGGCCCGCAATCGCCCGCATCGCCGCCCACTCCGAGTCGTAGTCATCGCGGTGTTCGCGGACCAGTCGGACCGCCCTGGCCTTGGTGTTCTCGTCGTACCTGATCGACATCGCGCCATCCTTTCCAACAAAGGAAGTGCGCAAGAAACCGGGGACGGTTCAGTTTCCGCCCGGCCGCGGTGGACACTTCCTGTCCGATGCCGCCGGGAATCCGTCGCTAGTGGTGATGCCCGAGCCGGCACGGCCCGAC
>JBAPQQ010000590.1:0-2865 GCA_049280695.1 Mycobacterium sp. | reverse complement strand
GGCCACACCTCTAGGGATCAAGACCCGGCGCACCGTCGCGCGTGAACCCTTCGGCGTCATCGGCGCGGTGACTCCGTGGAACTTCCCCCACCAGATCAATCTGGCGAAGTTGGGGCCGGCGCTCGCGGCCGGCAACACCGTGGTGCTCAAGCCCGCGCCCGACACGCCGTGGTGTGCGGCCGAGATCGGCCGGATCATCGCCGAAAAGACCGACTTCCCGCCCGGCGTGATCAACATCGTGACGTCCAGTGACCATCGCCTGGGCGCCCAGCTGGCCGAGGACCCGCGCGTCGACGTGGTGTCATTCACCGGGTCCACGGCGACGGGCCGCTCGGTGATGGCCGCCGCATCGCAGACCATCAAGAAGGTGTTCCTCGAGCTGGGCGGCAAATCGGCATTCCTCGTCCTCGACGACGCCGACCTGGGCACCGCCTGCGCCATGGCGGCGTTCACCGTGGCGACCCATGCGGGTCAGGGTTGTGCGCTGACCACCCGACTGGTCGTGCCGCGGGACCGCTACGACGAAGCGGTGGCCGCGACGGCCGCCGCGGTGGCCCACATCGGTGTGGGGGATCCGACCGATCCGGGCATGGTCTGCGGCCCGCTGATCTCGGCACGCCAGCGTGATCGCGTGCAGGGCTATCTGGATCTGGCACTGGAGGAGGGCGGCTCGTTCGCGTGCGGCGGCGGGCGACCCGCCGACCTGCCCCACGGGTTCTACATCGAGCCGACCGTGATCAGCGGGCTGACCAACGATGCGCGCGTCGCGCGGGAGGAAATCTTCGGACCCGTCTTGGTGGTGCTGGTCCACGACGGCGACGCCGACGCGGTGCGCATCGCCAACGATTCGCCGTATGGGTTGTCTGGGACGGTGTTCGGTACCGACCCTGAGCGGGTGAAGTGGGTGGTGTCGCGGATGCGCACCGGGACAATCAACGTCAACGGCGGCGTCTGGTACTCCGGCGATGCGCCGTTCGGCGGTTACAAGCAGTCGGGCATCGGGCGCGAGATGGGGCTGGCCGGCTTCGAGGAATATTTGGAAACGAAGCTCGTTGCCGAGGCGGTGCACTGAGCGTGCGAATAAGCTATACGCCCGAGCAGGAGGAGTTGCGCGGCGAGCTGCGGGCCTACTTCGCCGCGTTGATGACGCCGGACCGCCGGGAGGCGTTGTCCTCGAAGTCGGGCGAATACGGCGCTGCTGCCGGGGTGTATCGGGAGACCATCGCGCAGATGGGCCGCGATGGCTGGTTGACGTTGGGGTGGCCTACAGAACATGGCGGCCTTGCGCGGTCCACGATGGACCGGCTGATCTTCACCGACGAGGCGGCCATTGCTGGCGTGCCGGTGCCGTTCTTGACCATCAACACCGTTGCGCCGACGATCATGGCGTTCGGCACCGGCGAGCAGAAGCGGTTCTATCTACCCAAGATCGCCGCCGGTGAGTTGCACTTCTCGATCGGCTACTCCGAGCCGGGCGCCGGCACCGACCTGGCGGCGCTGCGTACCACCGCGGTCCGCGACGGCGACGACTACGTCGTCAACGGACAGAAGATGTGGACCAGCCTCGTCGAATACGCCGACTACGTCTGGCTGGCCGTGCGCACCAACACCGAAGCCAAGAAGCACCGCGGCATCTCGGTGCTGATCGTGCCTACAACCGCGGACGGATTCGCGTGGACTCCGGTGCACACCATGGCCGGGACCGACACCAGCGCGACGTACTACACCGACGTGCGCGCCGGCTGCCAACCTCGTCGGCGAGGAGAACGGTGGCTGGACTCTGGTCACCAACCAACTCAACCACGAGCGCGTGTCGCTGGGCTCAGCAGCACCGATCACGTTGGCGCTGAACGCTGTTCACGGATGGGCGCAGAATACCAAGGACGCCCGCGGGGCGCGGGTGATCGACTCGCAGTGGGTGCAGCTGAACCTGGCCCGGGTCCACGCAGGAGTCGAATATCTCAAGCTGATCAACTGGGAGCTCGCGTCCACGTCCGGAGCCGCGCCCTCACCGGGCGATGCGTCGGCCGCCAAGGTGTATGGCACCGAACTGGCCGCCGAGGCCTACCGCATGTTGATAGAGATCGTGGGTCCCGCCGCCACCGTGCGCCAAGACTCCCACGGTGCGGTGCTCCGCGGCCGGCTCGAACGTAGCCACCGCGGAGCGCTGATCCTCACCTTCGGCGGGGGCACCAACGAAATCCAGCGCGACATCATCGGAATGGCCGCGTTGGGCCTGCCCCGTGTCGACCGCTGACTCGCCGACGTCGAAAGATATGCAATGGCAATGGGAATCGACCCACAGGTGCTCGACGAGCTCGCGGTGCTGCGAGCCGGCGACGCTGATGCACCGCTGCCTCCGGTCGGGGATATTGCGACCCGCCGCGCCAACAGTCGCCGCCTGTTCGACCGGGTGTTGGCGACGCGACCGCCGGTGGAAGGTGTTGACGCGCATCGGTATCACCTGACGACGGAGGATGGCGCCACGCTGGAGTTGACGTGGTATCGCCGCGCCGATTCCTCTCAGCCGGGCAGTGCAGCGCTCTACATCCACGGCGGGGGCATGATCCTGGGCCTGGGTGAACTCGGTGCCCTCTACGACTCGGCCGTACGCGGCTACGTCGGGGCGTCCGGGGTGCCACTGCTGGTCGTCGACTACCGGATTGCCCCGGACTATCCGCATCCGGTGCCGGTGCAGGATTGCTACGCGGCGCTGGTGTGGTTGGCCGGGCGCGCCGGCGATCTGGAAGTCGATCCTGAGCGCCTCGCCGTGATGGGAGACAGTGCGGGCGGAGGGCTGGCGGCTGGGGTCGCCCTGATGGCCCGCGACCGCGATGGGCCAGCGGTTGCGCAGCAGTTGTTGAT
>JBAPQQ010000589.1:0-3224 GCA_049280695.1 Mycobacterium sp. | reverse complement strand
AGGTCCGTCCGGTATGGGTGCGGCCCGGACATCGACAAGGGTGACAAGATGAAAAAACCTGTCGGCGAAAGGGTTTCCTGTGACATCGCACAACGACGACCTGGTTGACATCGAGCTGACCAACACCGAGCGCGAGTTGATGGTGCAGGTTCTCAACGAGTACGCCGGGACTGCGCAGCAGGCCTTCGAGTTGATGGCTCCGGTGGTCGGCCAGACGAGCGAAGACGAGTGGTGGGACTACATTGGCCCCCTGCACGACGCCATCAAACGCAAGCAGCCATTGTCCGATCTGGACTGGGCGCGGGCGCTGTTCTTGACCGAGGTCGGTTTCGCCAGCGATCTGGTCGGTTCGGGTCGGCGGTTCGGTCGGCGCGCGGACGAATTCTGGATTGTCGAATTGCGCTCACTTCAGGACAAGATCACCGACTATCGCCGGTACACGCTGTTGCGTGACAACGCCGCGTATCCCCCCGCGACCCGATCACCTTCGTCGAGTGATACCCCTGGAATGTCGCACTTCTGAACGGGGGCGAGCCCTGCCCCTCGTTCGACGGCCCGTGGTCGCGGAGGAGCGCCCGGCGGTTGCGTCGGCGCTGCAGCCCGCTCCCCAATTCGGTCCGTACGGTGGTGGCATGCGAGTGCTCGCCCTCCTGGCCGCTGTCGTGGCGCTCGCGGCCTGCTCGTCGTCGCCGCGGGGCACCGCGGAACCAAAAGACGACTTCCCCGAGGGCAGCACCTCCCACTCGATCAACGTCGGGGGGCTCTATCGGACCTACCGGGTGCACAAGCCGGCAGGCCTGCCCGCGTCGGCCCCGCTGGTGGTCATGTTGCACGGCGGTTTCGGCACCGCAGAGCAGGCCGAACGAGCCTACGGCTGGGATGACTTAGCGGAAAGCGCGAAATTCGTGGTCGCCTACCCCGACGGCATCGCCCGAGCGTGGAACGTGCACGGCTGCTGCGGCCGGCCCAGTCACGACGGAATCGACGACGTCGCATTCATCACGGCGGTGGTCGAGCAGGTCGGTCGCGGCATCGGCATCGACCAGTCACGGATCTTCGCGACCGGCATCAGCAACGGCGGCATGATGAGCTATGCGCTGGCCTGCAACAGCGACATGTTCGCCGCGATCGGCCCCGACTCGGCCACCCAGCTGGACCCGTGCCCGTCGCCGCATCCGACGTCGGTGATGCACATCCACGGCACCGCCGACCGCCGGATCCGCTACGCCGGGGGCGAGGGTGAGGGGGTCGCACACATCAATGGCCCTCCCGTGCCCGATGTCAACGCATTCTGGCGCCGCATCGACCAGTGCGGCGAGCCCGTCGTCACCACCGACGGAACCTTGAGCACCTCTGCCGCCGCATGCCCTGACAACCGCAGTGTCGTGCTGGTCACCGTCGACGGCGGCAGGCACGAGTGGCCGTCTTTCGCGACGCAGCGGCTCTGGGAGTTCTTCGCGATGCATCCCCGCGCGGCCTGAGACCGCGGGCATACCTTTGGTTGCCTGCCTCTTAGCGACAAGCCGCTGACCCGCGGGCAAGAGCACCCTCGTCCGGGCGAGTGGCGGAAGTATTACGCATCTTGTGCAGCTGTCAGAAAGATGTAACACTGCGGTATGGCCGACACGCACACCGTCACCAACCAGGTTCCGCCGCTTGAGAACTACAACCCCGCCACCTCGCCGGCGCTGATCGAGGCGCTAGTCCGGGAGGGCGGGCAGTGGGGCGTAGACGAGGTCACCGAACTCGGCGCGCTGTCCGGCTCCGCGCAGGCCCAGCGGTGGGGCGAGCTCGCCGACCGTCACCGCCCGATCCTGCGCACCCACGACAAGTACGGCCACCGCGTCGACGAGGTCGAGTACGACCCCGCCTACCACGAACTGATGCGAGTGGCGATCGGCCACGGCATGCACGCTGCGCCGTGGGCCGACGACCGGCCTGGCTCACACGTCGTCAGGGCGGCCAAGACGTCGGTGTGGACGCCCGAGCCCGGCCACATCTGCCCGATCTCGATGACGTACGCGGTGGTGCCCGCGCTGCGCCACAATACGGAGCTCTCCGAGGTCTATGAGCCGCTGCTGACCAGCCGCGAATACGACCCCGAACTGAAGCTGCCGACGACCAAGGCCGGTATCACCGCCGGAATGTCGATGACCGAAAAGCAGGGCGGCTCCGACGTACGCGCCGGCACCACCCAGGCGACACCCAACGCCGACGGAACGTACCGCCTCGTCGGACACAAGTGGTTCACGTCCGCGCCGATGTGCGACATCTTCCTGGTGCTCGCCCAGGCGCCCGGCGGCCTCAGCTGTTTCTTCCTGCCGCGAATCCTGCCCGACGGCACCCGCAACCGAATGTTGTTGCAGCGCTTGAAGGACAAGCTCGGCAACCATGCCAACGCCTCCAGCGAGGTCGAGTACGACGGCGCCACCGCCTGGCTGGTGGGCGAGGAGGGCCGCGGCGTGGCGACCATCATCGAGATGGTCAACCTCACCCGGCTCGACTGCACGCTGGGCAGCGCCACCAGCATGCGCAACGGCCTCACCCGCGCCATCCATCACGCCCAGCACCGGAAAGCGTTCGGCGCTTACCTGATTGATCAGCCGCTGATGCGCAACGTGCTCGCCGACCTTGCGGTGGAATCCGAAGCCGCGACCATTGTCGCCATGCGGATGGCCGGTGCCACCGACAACGCGATCCGAGGCGACGAAACGGAAGCCATGCTGCGACGAATCGGGTTGGCCGCGGCCAAGTACTGGGTCTGCAAGCGTGCGACCCCGCACGCGGCCGAGGCGATGGAGTGCCTGGGCGGCAACGGCTACGTCGAGGACTCCGGTATGCCGCGGCTTTACCGCGAGGCGCCGCTGATGGGCATCTGGGAGGGCTCAGGCAACGTCAGCGCCCTGGACACGTTGCGCGCCATGGCAACTCGCCCCGAATGCATCGAGGTGTTGTTCGACGAACTCGCCAGGACCGCGGGCCACGATCGTCGCCTCGACGCGCACGTCGACGCGCTGAAGCCGCAACTCGAGGACGTCGACACCATTCAGTACCGCGCCCGCAAGATCGCCGAGGACATCTCGCTCGCGTTGCAGGGGTCGCTGCTGGTGAGGCACGGTCACCCGGCGGTGGCCGAGGCGTTCCTGGCCACCAGGCTGGGCGGCGCATGGGGCGGCGCGTTCGGCACGCTGCCCACCGGCCTGGACCTCGCGCCCATCCTCGAG
>JBAPQQ010000588.1:0-2715 GCA_049280695.1 Mycobacterium sp. | reverse complement strand
CGGTTGCGCAGCAGTTGTTGATCTATCCGATGCTCGATGACCGGACTTCGGTACCGGACCCGCAGCTGCTGCCGTTTGCGACGTGGACCTACGACGACAATGCGACGGGCTGGGGCGCGCTGCTCGGCGACAGCGTCGGTGGAGAAGGCGTCTCGCCCTATGCCGCTCCCGCCCGGGCGACGGACCTCTCCGGTCTTCCCTCCACCTACATCGACGTGGGTGACCTCGATATTTTTCGCGACGAGGACCTCGCCTTCGCGCGGCGTCTGGCCGACGCCGGAATACCGACCGAGCTGCATCTACATCCGGGGTGCCCGCACGCATTCGACGGGTTGGCACCCAACGCGCCCGTGTCCCAGCGAGCCTTCGCCGACCGGGTCCGTCGCCTGGGTTCGTTGTAGCCCTGTCGTCGCCGCTCAGATCCCGGGCAACGCTGTGACGGGCTCTCCGCTATGGGGCGCATGAGGTATAAGCGCGAACAGCCACCCCCGAGAACGTAGAGACCGATCTTGACCTTGTAGAACACATGCAGTGTGGCGCGCGTCCCGAACCCCACTTCGGCCCACTGCAGGGGAGCGGGCGGATATTCTCGCTGCGGGTCCCGTGCTTCATTCGTCGACGTCGACGACGGCAAATTGGGCTTCAGAAATGCAATGGTCAGTGCACGAAGGGCATTTGCCGCAGGCTCGGATGAATGACAACACCACGTGGTCCCCGACGGCGGCGTCGTCGACACCTGGTCCGACCTCGGCGATGATGCCAGCGCACTCGTGGCCGCCGAGAATCGGGAAACCGGCCATCGGGAGGTTGTGTCAAGGTAAATCGGCCCACTGTGACATAGCCACATCGGGACGCCGTCGGTCACCAGATGCAGATCGGAGTGGCACAGCCCCGCTGCCGCCAGCGCAACCTTCGCCTCACCTTGCCGGGGGTCACCGATCGCGACGTCCTCGACCGACCAGGGCGCGTTGAGTTCCCAGATCAGGGCCCCCTTGGTTTTCAACGTTGGGCCTCCTCGGAGTCGGTGTCGAGCAGTCGCTTGAGCACCTTACCGGTGGAGTTGCGGGGCAGCGCCTCGACGAAGGTCACGTCGCGGGGCACTTTGAACCCCGCCAGTCGCTGCCGCACATAGTCTTTGACATCGGTGTCGGTGAGGGTCGCACCGGGACGAAGCGCGACGAAGCCTTGCAGTCGCTGCCCGTACTCGTCATCAGGAACGCCGATGACCGCAGCTTCCAGGATCTGCGGGTGAGCGGCCAGCGCTTCCTCGACCTCGGCGGGAAAGACGTTCTCGGCGCCGGAGACGATCATGTCGTCGTCTCGGCCATCGATGAACAATCTTCCTGCAGAATCGAAGTGACCGACGTCGCCGCTAGCCATCATGCCGTCGATCGACTTCTTGGAACCGCCGCCGGTGTAGCCGTCGAACTGAATGTCGTTGGCCACGAAGATCCGCCCGGATGCCCCCAGCGGACACTCCTGGCCGGCGTCGTCGTACACCTTGACCATCGTCCCGGGCACGACGCGACCGACGCAGCCGGGCTCGGCGGCCAGGTCGCCCGGGGTCGCGATGGTGGCGTAGGCGACTTCGGTGGAGCCGTACATGTTGTAGACGACCGGACCGAACGCGTTGGTGACCCGGGTGCACAGCGTCGCGCCGAGCTGCGAGCCGGCGACGAAGATGATCCGCAACCCAGACAGGTCTCTGCCGGCCCAGCCACGTGGATCCAGATCGACCATGCGGCGCAGCATGATCGGCACGGCGATCATCGCGGCGGCGTGGTTGACGGCCAGGCTGTTCAGGGTGGCCTGCGGGTCGAAGCGGCGACGCACCACCAGTGTGGACCCCAGGAGTAGCCCGAGCATGACGTGGCCGAATCCGAGGGCGTGAAACAGCGGCACGCAGCACTCGGTGACTTCGCGGGCCCGAAACGGCGCGCGGCTGAGGAGCCCGCCCGCCGGCATCAGCGAGCGTGGTTCCGATCGGGGTGCGCCCTTGGGGGTTCCGGTGGTGCCGCTGGTCAGGATGACGATGGTGGCCCGCCCTGCAGGGGCCGGTGGTGGTGCGGAATCGCCGCCATAGATCAGCGCGTCGAGAGACCGGTTGTGCGGCTGGTCGGTCCAGGCCTGCACACAGCCCAATCGCAGCTCGAGCTCGATGACGGCGTCGGCGTATTCGGCGTCGTGGACCAGCAGGTCAGCGCCTTCGCTGCCGAGGACGTCGCGGATCTGCGAAGCGCCGAAGTCGGTGTTCAGCAGCACGATTCGGGCGCCGCTCTTGGCGGCGGCGAACAGCGCGTCCAGCAACCCGCGGTGGTTGCGGGCCAGGATGGCCACCGTGTCACCGGCGCGTAGTCCTTGATGGCGCCACGCGTTGGCGACCGCGTTGGATCGCGCATCGAGGTCGCAGAATCGTACGGCGCCGCGCTCGTCGATCAGCGCGGTGCGTTGACCGTGACGGATCGCCGCGACGGTCACCACGGCCCCCACGGGGCCGTAGTCGCGCATAGCCCGGGCCATCGCGCCGAGTCGGCGAATCGGCATCGGGTGCAGCCCACCGGCGAGGGCGACGTGACCCAACGCCCACGCTTCCTGCCGAATGCGCGAGATGAACGCGGTGAGCCGAGCGATGGGCGCCTTCACGTCAGACCTGTTGTGCGGGCTGATCGCCCCGGTAGTCGACCTGCCAGTGCTTGATGCTGTTGAGCCAGCCGG
>JBAPQQ010000587.1:0-4594 GCA_049280695.1 Mycobacterium sp. | reverse complement strand
CGTCAGCCGGTTCGACGCCGTCGAGCCGCAACGCTTTGACGGCCGCGGGCTCGGCCAGGCTGACCCGGGCGCGCCGGCCGTCGTAGAGCAGATACGTGACGGCATCGGATCGTGAGCGCACCAGCATCGTCCGCCCGTGGTCCAGGGCCCGGGCGCCGCCCGCTGTAGGGCCCGCGATCACGGTGGTGGCGTTGACGTCGTCGCACACCGTCCAGTGCGCGTCGCCGGCGCTCAGCGGCTCGGGTATGCTCGCCGGCGCGCCGGGAATGCCCAGCAGCGCACCGCGTTTGGCTTTGCGCAACTCCGACTCTTTGATGAACTCCGGTGCGGCAGCCGTGCCCGCGATCAGACGCGCCGATGCCAGGTTCAGGGCCGGATGCAGTGTGTCGCCGACGCGCACGAACAGCGCACCCGACTCTCCGGCGATGACGATCGGCGCGTCCCCGAGCGCATCCTGCGGGCGGATGAAGGCGACGACCGCACAGCCCGCCACCGCGACCGCGGCTAGCGCGCAACCGACGGCCAGCGACCGCGCCTGCGCACGCATCGGTTCGTCGAGCATACGTACGTCCCTGCGCATGAGGGCATTTTCCATGCGCCGCATCAGGAATCGATGTCCGCTGACTGCATGCCGACTGGTCGGTTCCCGAGCCACCTCATCCCCCCGAAAGTTCGGCTCTAACCTAACTCCGATTCAGTGCGGTCTTCGCCGCGACTTTTTGGGGCGCACTGGCGCTCGCCGGAATCGTCGTGCGCGGCGTGATCAGCACGGCGTTCCCGTACACGCTTGGCGTCGGCGGCGTGCCCCGCCTGCGGCCGAGCTTCGCGTCATTGCTGGGCCAGGCGAGGTGTTGTGCGCAGTCGTGACCGCGTCGGTGCTGCTCGGCGAGGCGATCACGCCGGTGTGATCGGTCGGCATGGCGGCTGTTTTGCTGGACCTGGCGCTTGCGGGCCGCGACGACAGAGGACCTGCGGACGTCGTCGCCGAGGTCAGCTGGCCGGACACCCCGGCCGATCTGCCGCATCCGAGCAAACGATTGGCCTTCGCTAGCCGGCCGTGTGAAGATTGGCCGCGTGACGTTTCCCACGATTACGGCCAGGACGGCCGCCGTCGCCGCCACCCTGCTTTCGGTCCTTCTGGGGGCGACGGTCCTCGTCGCCGGGCCGGCCCCGTCGACGGCGGCCGCAACGTGCCCCGACGTCGCTGTCGTGTTCGCCCGCGGCACGGACGAACCCGGTGGTGGTATCGGCCGGGTGGGACAGGCGTTCGCCGACGCGCTACAGACCCAGCTCCCGGGCCGCACGGTGCACACCTACGGGGTGAACTACCCGGCCAGCTACGACTTCCTGGCCGCGCAGGACGGCGCGATCGACGCCACCGCGTACATCCGCAACACAGCGACGCAGTGCCCGTCCACGCGCTTCGTGCTCGGCGGCTACTCCCAGGGCGCTGCTGTGATGGACATGCTGATCGGCATTCCGCCGCTCGGAAACAAGCTCGCCGCGCTGGGCGACAAGTTGGGCGACGTCGGGATGGCGGCCCCCCTCGCCAGCGACCTGGCCGGCCAGGTCGCTGCTGTCGCGGTGTTCGGCAACCCAGCGGCGAAGTTCAGCAACCCTGCGACGTCAGCCGCGGCGCCGTTCGGTGCTCGGGCGATCGACCTGTGCAAAGACGGTGACCCGGTGTGCTCGCGCGGTCGCAATCCCTTTGCGCACAACGACTACGCATCCTCGCCCTTCATTCCTCAGGCCGCCGAGTTCGCCGCCGGCCTCGTCTAGGCCGGACCGGTCCAGGTCCAGGCCTGGTCTTGCCCAAGGCGCTGCTTGGGCGGCCCAACCTCGCTAACATCGCCAGGATGAGCGCTTTACACCTGCGTCAATCGTTCCGTGTCGGCGCTGCAGCAGTCCTTGCTATTGCAGGGCTGATGTCCGCGGTGCTGCCGTCGACGCCGCCTGCCGCGGCCGCTGGCTGCCCGAACGTAGAGGTGGTCTTCGCGCGCGGGCGGCTCGAATCACCGGGGACCGGCATGCTGGGCAACGCGTTCGTCAACGCGCTGCGCTCCAAGGTGAACCGGAACATCGGTGTCTACGCGGTGAAGTACCCCGCCGATTCCGAGGTCGACATCGGTGCCAACGACATGAGCCAGCACATTCAATACATGATCAACAACTGCCCCGACACCAAGCTCGTGCTCGGCGGCTACTCGCTCGGCGCGGCAGTCACCGACGTCGTACTAGCAGTTCCCTTCGACGTGTTCGGCTTCAAGAGTCCGCTGCCGCCGGGCGCCGACACGCACATCGCCGCGGTAGCGCTGTTCGGGAACGGCGTGGCATGGGTGGGACCCATCACGAACTTCAACCCGCTGTACCGGGAGCGAACCATCGAGCTGTGCCACGGCGACGATCCCATCTGCAATCCGGCCGACCCGAACACCTGGGAAGGCAAGTGGCCCGCCCACCTCGCCGGCGCCTACATCAATGCGGGGATGGCCAACGAGGCCGCCGACTTCGTCGCCGCCCGGCTTTAGTCTAGTCAGCGCCAGCGCGCCCACACATACGGCACGAGCGAGCGGAGGAACTCGAGGTCCGGACCCGGCCGGGCGTCGGCGAACGCCTGCTGAAAGTACCCCTCGGCGACCAGCAGGATGCCTTCAGCGAAGTGCGATGTGAATTCAATGCTGCCGTAGTGATCCATCAGGTCCCTGATGGTGGCGACGAGTTCGGGCGAGCGCTGCTCGCGAGTCCGCCTCAGGTAGTCACGCACCAGCCTACGGTCTGCGCCCCGGGCCGCCGACAACAGATGCACAAGCGGCAAGGTCCGCTTGCCCTCGTGCAAATCACCGAGAATCTCCTTGCCGTACAGTCGCTCATCTCCGACAAGGTTCAGCAGATCGTCGCGAATCTGGAACGCCGCACCGAAGTGAAAGCCGAAGCGTACCAACGGTGTCAGTTCCGCTGTGCCGTGTGAGCCGACCAGCGCACCTACCCGCAGCGGGTGGATGGTGGTGTACCAGCATGTCTTGTGCATGATCAAATCCAGGTAGTCCTCCGGTCGCACATCTTCGACCTGATCGACCTGCCAACCCGCCTCCGTCGCCTGACCTTCGAGCGTGCGAAGTGCCATCGTGTCGAACTCGGCCCAGACCATGTCGGCCAGATCCCGGTCGAGCCGTCGAGTGGCGCGCCGCAACACCTGGCCCGCCACAATGGCCAGGGCGTCACCGGCGTTGAGGGCCGCCGCCATCCCGTACGAGGCCGCAAGCGTCGGGCGACCACGACGCATTTCGCTTCGGTCGGCGACATCGTCGTGAACAAGAAAGGCGTTGTGCAGCAACTCGATTGCCACGGCGATACCCAACATCTCGTCGGGACTCGCGCCGAACGCACGGCCGGCCGACAGGCACAGGGCGGGTCGAAGCGCCTTACCGGGCCGTGACGGATACTCGCGCATCGGTGCGTACAGCCACTGCACGGGCTCGCCGTCAGGCATCGCGTCGAGCATGGACCGTCGCACAACTCTGCCCACGTGCCGCAGGCGGTCTTCGACCCCCGAAATCAGTTCTTTCTCAACGTGTGTGCTTGTCACTCACTCTCCGATAACACCGTGAGCTGAACCGGCAGCCACACATCCGGGTGCGCGTCGGCGAGCAACGTGCCACGGTAACGCCCGGGTCTGACATCATCGGCGACCTCGATCCGTACGGTGACGCCACGGCTGCAGCGGTCAGGCATCGCGACCGTCTCAGGGTCCAGCCGAACGGTGGCGGACGGCACAAGATCACCGTCGTGGGCCAGCAGGTCGCTGCACCGCAGACAGACATCTCCCAGATCTCCCGGGCCGCCGTTATGCAACCACACCTCGGTCGATGCCACTCCACTCGGCAACGACTCGAGGTAGACAATCTCGCGCGAGTTGCCTTGGCGCAGGTCTAATTTCACCGCACCGCCCGGCAGCGTACTGCCGCCGCTCAGTGACTGCACCAACTGCACGAGTGCCGACTGCCATGCTGCCACGGCATCCTCCACGGGCGGCAACGCCGACAGACCGTTCACCTTCTCCGTACTTGACGGCGATGGATCGGCAGTCGCGACCCCATCGCGTTCGACGAGGTTCAGCAGCCGTTCAATGACGTCCGTTGCGGCGCGAAAGCCGCGTGCCTGGATCGCGTTGAGGGCGCGCGCGTTGTGGTCGGGATCGAACGCCGAAGCCCACGGGATGTCGGCGATGCTGCCGTCGTCGGCTATCCCCGGACTGGCCACCGTCTTCCCTCGCAATTTCCGTGTGTGCATACCGGCTGCTCGTTATGCTGAGTGCGCCAAATTATAGGTGCGGAGGGGACCCAATGCCCGAGATCACGGATATCTTGGCGATATTCGGCCGCGTCGATCAGATCGCCAGTGCGTTCTCGGAGGATCCCCTCGTCGAGGCAACCGTGGAGCGTCTGCTTCCTGGGACCGCCGGTTACCGTCACGGCTGGTACCCCCAAGTCGAGAGATTCCTGCAAACCGCCTCCGGGCTGGACTCGTCGCCGCTGCCGGACTTCCATGCCGCGGTGGCGAGTCTGGGTGAGGCGGAGCCAGGTGACCCCTGGCC
>JBAPQQ010000586.1:0-9048 GCA_049280695.1 Mycobacterium sp. | reverse complement strand
CGGCGAGCGGGAAGAGTTCGTCGTGGACGCCTGCTACCTGATGCGCGACCGGTTCCGGGGTGAGGAGGTTTTCGAGACCCTCGGCCTGGACGTCCAAGCGTGTGCCGAGTGGGCTGACACGTCGCCGCTGATGATCCAGTTCCGCTCGCACCTGTTCAGCCGCATCGTGCCGATCGTCAAGGACATCGGGTTGTGGGGCGACAAGGTCCAGAAGGCCTTCTCGGACATGGGTGTCCTCGACATGGCCGGCTTCAACATCGAGACTTTGATGAAGGCCGATGAGGATCAAGCCGACGCGCTGGACAAGGCACACGCCGAGATGGCCGACCGGGCCGTCGAAGTGGACCAGGTGATCGCAGCGGGAGCGAGCTAACCCAATAACTCACCACGAGGGTGCCGACGAGCCAATCGCGAGCCTGTCAGCTCATCGCCTCTGGCGCGCCATCGTTTCGGCGTGATCGTCGTCGAACAGATGCGTGTGGATGGCCAGCGTCGCCGTCACCTTCGGATGGCCCATGAATCGGCTCAATTGAACGGCGGAATCCCGACCGCAACGTACAAGCTGACGTAAGAAGGGGCAACAGCGACGCGAGGCGTCGGACGCTCATGCAACCCAACTATCGCTGTCACGTGTTATCGAGGCCGATGGCGTCCGCGCAGTACCGCCAAAGCGATTGGCGGTCACGGTCGCTTTCCCGGGTGAACGGCAGGTAGTGCTCGGGCCTGGGCCGCCGGTCGTGGAAAAACCGGCCGGTTGGCGGCGCCGGTGCCGCCGCAGCGAGCCACACCGCGGTATCGGCGCCTTCCTCGGGTGAGCGCAGCAGCGGGCCGGTGACGATGCGAAACACCGGCAACGAGTCCGCCACCCCGGGCGTGTCGGCCCACCCGGGGTGCATGCAATACACCGAGATGTGCTGCGCCGCCCAGCGTTCGGCCAGGATCGGAGTCAGGGCTACCTGCATCCGTTTTGTGCGCGCGTAGGCGATGGCGCCGCGGTATCGGCCATTGCGGTATTCGGGGTCGGCGGCGGGCAGCGCCTGGGTGTACATCCCACCCGAGGACATGAAAATCACCCGCGGATCGGGTGAGTCGGCGAGCAGGGGCAACAGCAGCTCGGTCAGCAGCACCGGACCCAAAACGTGGGTGGCGAGGGTGATTTCGTGCCCCTCGCCGGTCTCTGCCCGGTTGGCCGGCAGAAGCCCGGCGTTGTGCACGAGCACGTCCAACCGGGACAGCCGACTGGATAAGTCAGCCGCGAAGGCACGAACACCGGCGAGATCGGACACGTCACAGACCTCGACCCGCACATCGGCATCCGGCACCGCGGCGCTGATTTCATCCCGTGCCCGCATGCCGCGCTCCTTGTCGCGGACGGTCATCACAACCGTTGCGCCCAGGCGTGCCAGGCCCAGGGCGACCGCCTGGCCGATGCCGCGGTTCGCACCCGTGACCAGCGCCGTGCGGCCTCGCAGTGCGTCCGGTGCCGGGTCGATGTCCGCCCAGCCGGGTTGCCGCAGCCGATAGCCCACGCTGGTATAGCCGGGGACGACCGCGCGATCCAGCACCGTGTCGAGAAGTGACCTGGCGAGGTTACTCACACCCATGCCAACCACTGTGCCTCACCGCATGCCGGCGGTTCCGCCGATGAATACGCGGGTTCGATTCCGTTCTCGGCCTCACGGCGGCGGCGCTGCTGGTCTGCCATCAGAGGCGGGACGTTAGCTTTCGCCGACGGTTTTGCCATTGTATCCAAGCCGTTGGCGGACGACCAGGCGGGCTAGGTCCAGGATTGCCGGGTCGTCGTGCAGGACGAACTTGGTGTCGGCGGCCAGGAGCATCGCGTGCAGTTCGAACGCTAGCCGGTCGGGGTCTTCGCGGGCGGGAAGTTCGTGCTTTTCAAGCGCGGTGGCCGCGAAGTCCCGAAGCAGCTTTACGAAACCGGCCTGGATGGCGGCGACCCGTTCCTTGACCGGCCCAGGGTGAGTGCCCATCTCCAGCGCCGTGGCAGCGAAGAAGCAGCCGCCGGGGAAAACGCGGCGCTGCAGGTAGCTGAAGAACGCCTCGCACACCGCTGAAAGCTGGGCGAGGCCGGGGCTGACCTCGAGCGCGGGCTGAACGACTTCTGCGGTGAGAATCCGCTCCGCCTCGTCCACAGTGGCCAGCTGAAGTTCTTGCTTAGAGCCGAAGTGCGCGTAAAGGCCGCTCTTGCTGATACCCGTCGCGGCGGCCAGGTTACCGATCGACAGGCCCTCGAGCCCGTCGACGGTGGCTAGCGACGCGGCAGTCCGCAGTATCGCGCTGCGGGTTCGTTCGCCGTCGGCGCGTGGGCGTCGTTGCGCGCGACTGCGCTGGTCCGTCGTGCCGCTTTTCATGTTGACAAATTAGCACGATCGGTCGTACTCTTCCAATTAGCACGATCGGTCGTGCTAACACAGGGGCGATGCCCGCCAACTTCAACCGCAAGGAGCTCACCGTGAACGCAACCAGCATCGTCAACGGCGTCGACCTCGACCGCCTCGCGGGAACCATTGACGCCGTCACCGCCAATCCCGCGCTGGCACGGTTCCAGTTCCGTGCCCGCAACCACTGGATCGACGGCGGCTACAGCCGCACGATGATCAAGGACTTCTACGCCGCAGGCCAAGAAGACGCCACCCGCAACGAGCCGTTCACGGTGGACACCGACGAGCCGACGGTCCTGCTCGGCGAAAACCGGGCGCCCAACGCCGGCGAATACGTCCTCCACGCGCTCGCGGCGTGTCTGACCGGCACGATCGCCTACCACGCCGCCGCCCGCGGCATCGCGCTCGACCGCTTGGAAACCACGATCCGGGGCGACCTGGACCTGCACGGCTTTCTCGACCTCGACAGCAATGTCCGGCCTGGCTACGAGCAGATCCAGGTCACAATCGAGGCCACCGGCGACTTCGACGACAATCAGCTCGCCGAGCTCGCCAGCCTCACCCGCTACTCGCCGGTCCGGGACATCGTCAGCAGCCCCGTCCCCGTCGCCATCGAGCTGGCCCGCGCCTGAGGTTCACGTTGAAGCGATGTTTCGCCAGCCGGCAGGCTCAGCGGAAGTAGGCTTCCCCGCCGTCGGGGTATCCGCCCCCGGTCGTCGTGATGTGCACGTGGTCATAGTGGCCGTAGCCGGATGACTGCGCGCCGTCGGGCGTGTAGTAGGTGCCGCGCCAGATTGCATCTTGCAGCCCGAACCGACCGGCGTTCTTCAGCGCGTAGGCGACGATCTCGTCACCGAGTGCGATGCCCTCGGCGGTGCCCGGGTTGGGGATCATCACGTCGAGCGCCAAGCCGTCGGGATGCCACCTCAGCGCGTCCGGTCGCACGCCGCCTATGTTTTGGATCTCGGGGAACACCGCACTGATGCTGCGGGCAGCCAAAATCGTCTTGACCTGTAGGCCCTGTTCCGGAGCGACCCCGACGGGCAGCAGGCTGGGCACATCGACGATCCGGAATCGCGACGCCGAAACGAGCTGTCCGGGAGCAGAACTCGTATCTGACTGCTCAACGAAGGGCGCCGACGTGTCTGCGGCAGGCCCCGCCGCGACGAACTCCCAGCAGCACGGCGCACCGACGGCCGCAACTGACACAATCTCACCGACGACCGGATCGCCGACGCCGCTGCCGCCGAAGGAATGGACATCTCCAGCGACCGCGAAGAAGAAAGCAGGCAGGGCGATGGCTGCAGCCACCACTATCGACGGCTTGCGTCGGTCCCGGGCTAGTTCGTGCCGACCCACGGAAGCACCCTAAGGGAAATGTCACGGTGTTGTCACGACGACGTCACGAAACAACATATGGGGCCGCCCCGGCCCTTTCCGGAACGTAGCGACATTTCTGCAGTTCAGAGGCGGATTCGGTCAGCCGCGCGCTGCGGCTGCCTGACGGCGGTCCGTGCTGGCCACCGAGTAGCAGATCGCGCTCGAGACGACCGTGGGCAGGCAGAACGTGACAACCACCACGGCGATGACGACGGCGGCGTTCGGGGCAGTGAGCCAGTCCCTTGGGAAAGCGGGCCGGGGTGAGCGCCAGCCATGACGCGACGATTGCCAGTAACACCGTGCACACCGTCGCGACCTTGATCGAGCGCAGCGCCAGCCGGGTCGGTGCTGCGGTGCCGCTCAACGACTTTCGCAACGCTTTGGTGCGGACGTAGACGAGGATGAAGTGCGATCGCGCATATCCCGCGCCGGTCGCCGTCGTCCGGAAACTGGGTTCCGGTCATGAGGCTGAAAACGAAGCTGTCCAGCATCAAGATGAGCACCGCGGAGGAGAACAACGCCAGGGTGTGGACACCTTCGCGGCTGCTTCGGTCGAACAGCAGGGCGATGGCGGTGATCAGGAATCCACCGAGCACCGGCCAATTGCGAGTACGCCGATGCCGACGACAGGACAGCATGCTCCACTGGTCGGACGTGCAGAACACGTCGGGATTCATCAGGGCCCAGTGCAGCACAACACCGGCGAAAAAGTGTCTCCTTCCGCACCCGCCCGTGCCCCCAGCGAGCTGCGCATCGCCCACGGCGGCAAGGCCGACCAACACCGGCAATTACACCACCGTCATCTCGGGCAGCTCCAAGACCGGCACCTGCATTCCCACCCGGCGCCCGTCGCGTCCTTGCGCCTAGGCGAACGCCCGCCGGAGCAGTCTCGATGACTGCTAACCTTGATACGAGGGGACGCATGCTGGACTGAGTCGAGGCCGTTCAGCACTCGACAGTGCATTGATTGGAAGGTGTACGAAATGGTCAAGCTGTCGTCGGCAAGATCGATTGCCTCAGCTGGGTGTGTGGCTTTGTCATTGACCGCAGGAGCCGGGGTTGCCTCCGCAGACCCGGGTTCCGATGCGGTGCTCAACACCGCTTGCAGTTACTCGCAGGCCGTGGCTGCGCTCAACGACCAATCACCCGCTGCCGCAGCGCAGTTCAACGAGTCACCGACCGCCCAAGCGTGGCTGCGCTCGTTCCTCGGTTCGCCGCCGGATCAGCGCCACGTGATGCTCCAGCAGGCGCAGAACATTCCCGGCGCGTCGCAGTACATGGGACTCGTCGTTTCGATGGCCAATACCTGCTCCAACTACTAAGCGGCCCCTGCGTTTACTCGCTCGCGCGCACTCTATCGGCACATCAGCGTGGTGCCTGAAGTCTCTGTCTCGCCGTTGAGGCGCCGTGTCATATGAGAGAGTCACTGTTCACGTCGGGGGATGCAGGAATTCAGGGGAGTAAATGCACCGATCTGCACCAGCATGAGGCACCAAACGGCGGTTGTCGCGACGGCGTTGGTTGTCTCGGTGACCTCCGCACTCGCTACGCCACCGGTGGCAACTGCGGAACCGGCTGTGCCGCAAGCAGATACGCCCTGTGCGCAGAATCTCGAGGGTGCGCTCACCCAGCTGCTGAATTACACGACGCGTGTCACGACCTACCTGGAGTGCCGCAACCAACCGGGTGCCGGCTACCGCTGGCAGGTTTTCGACGGCCCGTACCCCAGTAGCGACCGATGGCTGAGTTTCGGCCCCAAGCTGATCTTGCACGGCGAGGGCCAGCGCAACCGTGAGATCGACTCGGGCGACTGGATCGGCACCCCGCAGGATCCAAACAGCCAGTGCAAAGCCGAGCAGACAGCCGTCGTGAGCGCCGGAACCGTAGGGCCGACGCAGGTGTCGACGGGCGAGCCCGGACAGCCGCTGAAGCTGCAGTTGCAGCCGCTGCTCTTCACAGTGGAGCTCAGCGGATTCTGCCTCTGGGCGAAGGCGTCGTAACCGCTCCAGCCGGCGCGTTTCGTTGCGCGCTGCGCAATTATGAGCGACCGCAAATTAGGCCGACCGCACCCAGCAAACGATCTTAATTGACGGCGCCGTCAACAAGCCACTTGGTCGGCGCTCACTTCTCAATTCCACTCGATGCCCTCGACAGAAGTTTGCTGTTGCAAATAATCGGTGACCGCGCGCTTTGCTGCGGTCCTGCGCCTACGCTGACGGGCTGAGGCCAGTTCAGAGAATGTTTTTGGTGACCCAACGGCCATGCCGAGTGGCGTGGGTCACCCCTGGTCGACGCCGACATTTACGGCGCTGTTAGATTTGCCAACGAGCCAATGAACAAGGGTTCAATCGACCGTCGGAATGAGGACTTTCGGCCCGTTCCAGGCAGATAACAGCGGTGTTACGTTGAGATCGTCACCACAGATAGCAAACAAGGGGGAAGGCAATGGGCAAGCACTCGGGCCACTATGCTCGCCAATCAGTCACCAAGGCCGCGCTTGTCGGCGGAGCCGCAGCCACGGCAGCGGCCATGACCGTCGGCATGGCGGCACCGTCGGCCACCGCAGCGACGGTGTCCAATGACCCGATCGGTGGGGTCACGGCACAAGTCGGCCAGGCCGCCGCGAACACGGTCGGCGGGTTCTTCGAGGTTCCCGTCACCCTCGGGACCGGCCTCGCCGAATCTGGCCTACGGGCGGGAATAGCCGTAGTCGGCCAGCCGATCAACTTCCTCACCCTCGCCGACGCCATCGCCACCGGAAACCGGGACGAACTGTTCGGCTTGATCGCGAACGCGGTCGATGCGCCGCTGTGGATCGCCGATCCGACTATCGACGCGCTGGAGAAGGCGTTCCCGCAGTACGCCGGCAAGATCAAGAGCTTCCGTGACGACGTGCTCTGGGATCTCACGGAGGTCATCAACGCCGCGATCAAGCCGATCATCGTCGGTGAGCCGGCCGCATCGGCGCTCATGCAGACCGCGGCCACGGCCAGCAGCGATCCGCTGGGGGATGCCATCGAAGCCTTCGTGGGCGTGGCCAAAGGTCTGGGTCAGTCGTCAGTGAACGCGATCGAGGGTTCGCTGCTCGCGCCGGTCAGCGTCGTTCTGCTCGCTGCCGCTGTCATCCAGGGCAAGGACACGGAGGCGGACTATCTGGTCCAGCAGATGATCGATGCGCCGCTGTGGATCGCGAAGCCAACGCTGGACGCGCTGGCCAATCCGAAGGTTCCGGCGCCCATCGGTGGTCCGAACGGTCTGGCCGCTAAGGTCTTCGATCAGGCATATGACGTCCGCCAGGCGGTCCGCAAGCTCGTGCTGGGCAGCGACGTGACGTTGCCGAACCCGAACGACCCGCAGGCAAATAGCCAGCCGCTGACCAAGCTCGCACGCGGGTCCAGCCAGGGGAACCAGCAGCTGGTGAGCCGGTCGTCCCTGGCACGCCAGAACGTGGCCAACGCCGACGGGGCCGCGACCAAGCAAGACAAGCAAGACCTGGCGGAGATCTCCACGCCCCCGCGGTCGGTGCAGCCGGCGCCGGCGAAGGTCAACGTGTTCAGCATCGTTCGGGGTCCGAACAATTCGTCACAGGGCAACCAGGGTCGCACCACGGTCAACAACCCCGGGGTCAACGTTCGCAACCAGCTGCAGGGCGCAGCCGACAACGTGCAGAACCAACTACAGAACGCGGTTGAGAACGCACAGAATCAGGTCACGAACACCGTCAAACGGTTCACTCCCACGGTTGGAACCCGGCAATCGAACGCCGGTACCGCAGCCAAGCCGGCCTCTGAAGGCACTGGCACTGGCAGCAACAACAGCCCGGGTAACTCGAACAGCAAGTAGCTCGGCGGAACGAGGGGTTGCCCCGGGGGCGAAAGCTCCCGGGGCACTTTCCTTTTCAGAACACGAGCACCAAGCGCGCGGCCGACGGCTCAGAAGCCAGGAGAGTCAGGCCGACTCTTCGGTGGAGTCCAGCACGCTGACCGCAATCCCGTACGGCAAGAAACGCACCTTGCGGTTGGCATCGGTGTTGGTCTTGTTCGCGCGCAGCGCGTCGAGTTCGGTGCGGTACACCTGCTCGATGCGGGCGCCCCCGTCGTCGTCGACGGTGTAGATCGCCCAGACGCCGTCGCCGGCTTCGCCCGTGGTCTCCGGCTGAACGCGCCTCCCGGCGCGCCCGGTGAACTCCTCGAACACCGTCGACCATCCGGCCCGCTCCCCGGGAAAGGTGAAGAATCTGCCGACCTGCCCGAAAGCGTCGCGAAGCCCTTCACCCGCCTCGCGGACCATTCGGTCGAATTCGTCCGGGTCGAATCCGAACGGCCCATCCTTTGCCATTACGTCCTCCTGACGGCGTGATGCCCGCTAGCACCAGCGGTTATGTCCAGTGTGCGCCCTCCGCGACGGCTCTGCCATCGTGGTCTCTCGGCGCCCCCGGTAACCTCGGGCCCGATCCGACGACCTTGATGGGGGCAAACCCGGTGGACCGTGTGCTCGGCCTTTCGATTACGTCGACGGCCGTCCGTTTGGTGCTCGTGGAGGGCGCCACGGGCGAGGGCGACACCGTCGACCACGACGTCATCGACATTGCCGCCGTTCACGCTGCCGCCGACGCCGAGTTGCTGCTCGAGACGCTGCTGGGCAACCGCGTGATCGCGGCCTGCAGAGACGCCCGGCCCCATTCCATCGGGCTGACATGGACCGCCGGGGCGGCCGCCGACGGGATGGGGCTGCTGAGAGCGCTCGCCGCCGCAGGGTTCGAAGACTTCCTCGCCGTGTCGGAATGGGACGCCGCCGAAGCGCTGGCTGCCGGAATCGCCGGTCTTGCCGGCTGCGACGACGCCGGGGTGTGCATCGTCGAGCCCAACGCCGCGGTCGTGGCGGTGGTCGACGAACGGGGGACGCGGGTCGACCGCATCGACCGCGAGGGACCCGGACGTGACGCCGCCGAGCTCGTCAGCGCACTGCTTCCGACGCTCGGCCACCCAGAGGTAATCTTCGTCTTCGGCTCGGCCGGCGATCTCGACGTGGTGCTGTCCCTGCTGCGCTCCAGCACGTCACTACCGGTGGTGTCCGCTGCCGAGGCGGACCTGGCGCTGGCCAGGGGCGCGGCGCTGGCAGCCGCGCGAGCACTCTCCGGATGGGAAGTGCAGGCTCCAACTCACCCCACGCCCGTGGTCCATCCGGTGGAACCCGAAAGCGTTGCTCGCGTTGGCATTTCGGAGGTACTTGGCTCCGGCCGCGGGAAGGCCGGGGCGTTGACCTC
>JBAPQQ010000585.1:0-3023 GCA_049280695.1 Mycobacterium sp. | reverse complement strand
GCGCCGTGGTGTCAATCGGCAACGCGCTGTGCTGGCTCCCGGGCCTTATCGCGAGCTTCTTCCTGATGTTCACGATCGTCGCGCTGCTCGATCGCAACCTCGCGCCGGTCGACGCGATCAAGAACAGTTTCGAGACCGTCAAGAACAACCTCGGCAACGCGCTCCTTGCCTGGCTGATCATCGGTGTGGTGATGGCTGTCGGCGCATTCCTCTGTGGCGTCGGCCTCCTCGTCGCCGTCCCAGTGGCAAGCCTGTTCTTGGTGTACACCTACCGCAGGCTGAGCGGGGGTCAGGTCGCGCCACTCACCCCGTGATCGCGGAGCACGCCTGAGGGCCTCCCGTGATGGGGGGCCTCTTGGGCGGTGGTCCGTTCACGGGCCTGGAACCGAGGCGTCTACCGGAAGGCGCTGACTCCGGTCAGCGCTTCGCCGATCACGAGTTGGTGCACCTCCGAGGTGCCCTCGTAGGTGAGCACCGACTCGAGGTTGTTGGCATGACGCATCACCGGATACTCCAGCGTGATGCCGTTGGCGCCCAACAGCGTTCGGCATTGCCGCGCGATGGCGATGGCTTCCCGGACGTTGTTGAGCTTGCCGACGCTCACCTGGTCCGGCCGGATGTTGCCCGCGTCCTTGAGGTGGCCGAGATGCAGCGCCAGCAGTTGGGCCTTGGCGAGTTCGACGGCCATGTCGGCGAGTTTGGCCTGCGTCAGTTGGTAGCCGGACAGCGGCTTGTCGAATACCTCGCGCGTGCTCACGTAGTCGAGCGTCGCCTGCAGGCAGTCACGGGCCGCACCGACGGCGCCGAACACGATCCCGAACCGGGCCTCCGACAGGCATGCCAGCGGGCCCGACAAACCGTGCGCCTCAGACAGTTTCGCCTCCGCCGGCACGCGGAGGTCTTCGAAGGCCAGCTCCGAGGTGATCGACGCGCGCAGCGACAGCTTGTGCGACATCGTGCGGGCGGAAAAGCCGGGTGTGTCGGTCGGGACGACGAAGCCCAGGATACCTTCGTCCGTCCTCGCCCAGACGACCGCGACGTCGGCGATCGTGCCGTTGGTGATCCACATTTTGGAGCCGTTGAGAATCCAGTCGTTGCCGTCGCGGCGCGCGGTCGTGCGCATACCGGCGGGATTGGATCCGAAGTCGGATTCGGTCAGCCCGAAACAGCCGATCGCCTCGCCCGCGGCCATCGGCGGCAGCCACCGCTCACGCTGCTCTTCGGAGCCGTGCCGGTGGATCGCGAACATCGCCAACGAGCCCTGCACCGAGACCAGGCTGCGCAGGCCGCTGTCCACCGCCTCCAGTTCCTGGCACACCAGCCCGTACGCGGTAGCCGAGGACCCTGAGCAGCCGTAGCCCGTCAGATGCATGCCGAGCAGGCCCAGCTTTCCCAGGTCGGCTGCCAACTCGCGGGCCGGCATCTCGCCGGACTCGAACCAGTCGGCGACGTGCGGGCGCAGGCGTCGGTCGCCGAACCGGCGCACGGTGTCGCGCAACTCGATCTCTTCGGTAGACAGCAAGGAGTCGACGTCGAGCAGGTCGTCGATCGCGCCGGCGGTACCCATGCCCCATGTCTACACGCCGCCGATAGGCTGAGGCACCATGGCTGAAAAGCGCAAGGGCCTGGCGACGAGGGCGATCCATGCCGGCTACCGGCCCGACCCGGCCACCGGAGCCGTCAACACCCCGATCTATGCCAGCTCTACGTTCGCCCAGGACGAGGTCGGCGGCCTGCGTGGTGGCTACGAGTATTCGCGCACCGGCAACCCGACCCGCACGGCGCTGGAGGCGTCGCTGGCGGCGGTGGAGGAAGCGTCGTTCGGGCGGGCCTTCAGCTCGGGTATGGCGGCCACCGACTGCGCACTGCGTGCGCTGCTGCGCCCCGGCGATCACGTCGTGATCCCCAACGACGCCTACGGCGGAACGTTTCGGCTCATCGACAAGGTGTTCACGCAGTGGGGAGTGAGATATACCGCCGTAGCGCAGTCGGATCTCGACGCGGTGCGTGACGCGATCACCGACGAGACGAAGTTGATCTGGGTTGAGACGCCCACCAATCCGCTACTCACGGTGGCCGATATCGCCGCGATCGCGCAACTAGCCCACGGTCGGGCAAAGGTGTTGGTGGACAACACTTTCGCGTCCTCGGCACTGCAGCGTCCGCTGACTCTGGGGGCCGACGTCGTGCTGCACTCCACGACGAAGTACATCGGCGGGCACTCAGACGTGGTGGGCGGTGCGTTGCTGACCGGTGACCCCGAGCTCGACGAGGCGTTCGGCTTCCTGCAGAACGGGGCCGGCGCGGTCCCGGGACCGTTCGACGCCTATCTCACTTTGCGCGGATTGAAGACGTTGGTGGTCCGGTTGCAGCGACATTGCGAGAACGCCACCCGGGTGGCCGAATTCCTCGACGGGCACCCGGCGGTTGCCGTTACGTTGTACCCGGGGCTCCCGGGTCATCCGAACCATGACGTCGCGGTGAAGCAGATGAGCGGTTTCGGCGGGATGGTATCGGCACGACTACGCGGCGGCCACCAGGCTGCCCTCCAGCTGTGTTCTCGCACAGAGGTTTTCATTCTCGCCGAATCGTTGGGCGGCGTCGAGTCGTTGATCGAGCACCCCGGCGCGATGACGCACGCGTCGACCGCCGGGTCGTTGCTGGAGGTGCCGGACGACCTGGTGCGCCTGTCGGTCGGCATCGAGGACGTCGACGATCTGATCGGCGACCTCGAGCAGGCGCTACGCTAGCGCCGGTTTGACCGCCGACGCGGTCACGGCGAGATTGACCTGTGGCAGGCCCCCTGCAGCATCGACCCAGCACCCGGCGGCGATGTCGGCCGCGCGGGAGTCGACCCATCGCCACCCCCGCTCGTTGAGGCTCAGCAGCGCGCCGAGTCCGTCGGCCGCATGCAACAGCGAGATGACCGCCGCCGTCGTCGGCGCCGGGGTGCGCAGGTCGAACAGCGCACTGAGCAGTGCGGAGCGGGCCTGGTCCACCCGCGAGCGGTCCTGCATGGTCCA
>JBAPQQ010000584.1:0-12261 GCA_049280695.1 Mycobacterium sp. | reverse complement strand
AGCTGCCCACACCGCCGGCAGGCGGCTTCTCACCGGGCGGGCACGACGGCGGCTACTGGAGTCAGCAGCTGCCGGCCGAGCTGACGTGGATGGCTCCGCTGCTGGTCGCCTAGAGGTGGCAGCGACCCTCCGCAGCGGCCAACGCGATGTCGGTGCGGAAGTGGCTGCCAGCCAGCCGAATTGAGCTGAGCTTCTGGTAGGCGGCGGCGCGCGCGGCGGCAAGGTCTGCGCCGGTGCCCACCACCGACAGCACCCTGCCGCCGGTCGAGACGAGGGCGCCATCGTCACGACGGCCGGTCGCCGCGTGCAGCACACCGTCCTGCTCCGCGCCGCCGATCACGTCACCCACGCGCGGCCGGCCCGGATAGTTCTCGGCCGCCAGCACCACCGTCACCGCGGCACCGGGACGCCATCGCGGTGCAGGCTGTTCTTCCAGGCGGCCGGTCGCGGCGGCGTGCAGCAGTTGACCCAGCGGGCTGTCCAGCAGGGCAAGCACGGCCTGCGTTTCGGGATCGCCGAAGCGGCAATTGAATTCGACGACGGCCGGGCCGGTTGAGGTGATGGCCAGGCCGGCGTAGAGCACTCCGCTGAACGGGCAGCCGCGGCGCACCAGTTCGGCAGCCACCGGACTGATGATGTCTGCGACGATCTGCGCTGTGTGCTGATCGGGCAGCCACGGCAACGGCGCGTATGCGCCCATGCCGCCGGTGTTGGGTCCCGAATCTCCGTCGCCGACGCGTTTGAAGTCCTGCGCCGGCAGCAGCGGAACCACTGTGTCGCCGTCGACGATGCACAGCATCGACACTTCGGGTCCGTCGAGGAACGACTCCAACAGCACCGGATGCCCGGCGTCGAGCAATCCGGCGGCATGCGACCGCGCCGCGGCACGGTCGGCGGTCACCACCACCCCTTTGCCCGCGGCGAGCCCGTCGTCTTTGACCACCCACGCGCCGTCCTCGGTGCGGTCGGGTCCGAACCGGTCCAATGCGGCGTCGAGATGGGCCGGGTTGTCGACGATCTCGCTGCGGGCGGTGCGAACGCCGACGGCCGCCATCACCTCTTTGGCGAACGCCTTGGAGCCCTCGATCCGGGCAGCGGCCGCAGAGGGCCCGAAGCACGTGACACCTGCCGCGCGCACGGCGTCGGCGACCCCGAGCACCAGCGGCACCTCGGGACCGATGACCACCAGGTCGGCGGCGGTGTCGACGGCCAGCTTGGCGACGGCCTCGCCGGAGCTGACGTCGACGGCCTGCTGTTCGGCGACTGCCGCGGTACCGGCGTTGCCCGGTGCGGCGATCAATCCGTCGACTTCGGGGTCATGCCGGAGCGCCATCAGCAGGGCATGTTCACGGGCACCGGAGCCGATCACCAGAACGCGCACAGCAGCCAACCCTAGCGCTGCCCTGCTCGCGTTCCTTGCGCGAGCAGACACCAAATCGCACAAAACCGCCCCGGGTAACGCGATTCCGCGTCTGCTCGCGCAGATGAACAGACCATACATGTTGACATCTGATGTATGGTCTAGTTGAGCGCATACGAGGAGGTGCACGATGACGGCGTGTCCATTCGGCCGGGGCTTCGACTTCACCGACCCCGATCTGCTGCTGGCGGGCATGCCGGTCAGCGAGTTCGCGGAGCTGCGCAAGACCGCGCCGGTCTGGTGGAACGAACAGTCCCGCGACGCCACGGAGTTCGACGACGGCGGCTACTGGGTGATCACCCGCCACGCGGACATCAAGGCCATGTCGAGGGACAACGACCTGTGGTCCACCAATGCAAAGGGCGTCGTGATGCGCTTCCCCGAGGGCATGACCGCCGAACAGCTCGATCTGACCAAAGCGCTGCTGATCAACCACGACCCGCCGGCGCACACCCGGCTGCGCAAGCTGGTGTCGCGGCTGTTCACACCGCGTGCGGTGGCAAGCCTGGAGCCCAAGCTGGCAAAGGCGGCTCACGAAATCGTCGTGGCGGCTGCGGAGAAGGAAACGGGCAACTTCGTCGACGACGTCGCGACGAGCCTTCCGCTGATGGCCATCGCCGACCTGATCGGCGTTCCGGAGAGCGACCGCGAGCGGCTCTTTCACTGGACCAACTCCATCATGAACACCGACGACCCGGACTTCGACGACGACCCGACCGCGGCCAACGCCGAGCTGATGGGCTACGCGTACACGATGGCCGAGGAGCGCAGACGGTGCCCGGCCGACGACATCGTCACCAGGCTGATCGAGGCCGACATCGACGGCGACCTGCTCGACGACACCGAGTTCGCGTTCTTCGTGATCCTGTTGGCCGTCGCGGGGAACGAGACCACCCGCAACGCGATGACGCATGGAATGAACGCGTTTCTGGACAACCCCGCCCAGTGGGAGCTGTTCAAACGCGAACGCCCCGAAACGGCCGTCGACGAGATCATCCGCTGGGCAACGCCCGTGCACTGTTTCCAGCGCACGGCCCTGGCAGACACCGAGGTCGGTGCGGTCACGATCCGCGAGGGACAGCGGGCCGGCTTGTTCTACAGCTCGGCCAACTTCGACGAAGAGGTGTTCGACCGGCCGTTCGAGTTCAACATCCTGCGAAACCCGAACCCGCACTTGGCCTTCGGCGGCAACGGCGCGCACTACTGCATCGGCGCGAATCTGGCCCGCATGGAGATCAAGCTGATCTTCGACGCGATCGCCGACGTCATGCCGAACATGGCCAAGCTCGCAGAACCCCAGCGGCTGCGTTCGGGATGGATCAACGGGGTGAAGGAACTGGCGGTTTCCTACCGGTAGTAGATGTCGAGGGTCTGCACCAGACCCTTGTCGTTCAGCGTGAAGATATCGACGGTGTATACCGTGGTGTCGTCGTTGAGCGGGCTGTTGCTCTCCAATTGAGCCACTTCGACATCGCCCTGCTCGATGCTGCGCGCGAGCGTCAGCCGCACCTGTCCGGCGAAGATCACTTCGGTGTGGAAGTCGGCGATTTCGCCGTGCCCCTGATCGCTGCCCACCGGATGCGTCAAGGTGGCGTCCTCGGCGAAAAGCGATAGCAGCGCTGGGGTATCGGCGTTGTTGACGGCCTCGACGTACCGTTCGGCCACGCTCATGAGTCCTCCAGTCAGAAGGCATGCCGCCCAGCGCGGCAACTCCATCGCCCGCACCCAATGTAGCGGGGCGACGCTCGGGACAAGGCACTGACGCCAGGATCACGCCATACGTCCATATGATGGATGTATGGCGTGTGCAGCGGGAATCGGAGTCTGATGCGCACGCACGGCTGGTCCGGCTCGGCACCCGCCAGCGACGAGGAGGCGGTCGCGCGGATCCTGAAAGCGGCGAGCAAGGCCATCGATACGCATGGCGCCGCCATCAGCATCGCCGACGTAGCTCGCACACTGGGCGTGACCAGGCAAACCGTGTATCGGTACTTTCCGAGCACCGACGCCCTGCTCACCGCGGCCGCGACCAATGCGGCCGCCAGCTACCTCGACCGGCTGACCGACCATCTGGCCGGCATCACCGACCCCGCCGACGCCGTCGTCGAAGGCATAGCGACAACGCTGGAGTGGCTGCCCAACGACAAGCACATCGGTCTGCTGCTGGGCCCCGACAGCGCCAGCGCATTCAGCGCTGACGTCACCTCTGACATCGCCGTACAGTTCGCGCGCACCATGCTGAACAGATTCGACGTGGACTGGCGCGAAGACGGATTCGGTGACGACGACCTCGACGAGCTCGCCGAACACCTCCTGCGGATCATTCAATCGTTCGTGATCGACCCGGGCCGGCCCCCACGACGAGGGACGACACTGCGGCGGTACCTGCGCCGCTGGGTGGCGCCGGCACTCGGTACCGCCGGCGCTGACGCCGCGTTGGCCAAGAGCGCCTCGCCGCAGGCTCAATAGCGGTTATATAGGAGCGTGAAGCGACTGACCGGCTGGGACGCAATGCTGCTCTACAGCGAAACGCCCAACGTGCACATGCACACGATCAAGGCCGGCATCATCGACGTCGGAAGTTTCCAGGGCACTCCCGATATCCACGCGTTCCGCGAAATCCTGCACCACCGGCTGCACAAGCTCGACCCGATGCGCTTCCAGTTGGTCGACATCCCGTTCAAGTTCCACCACCCCATGTGGCGCGAGCACGTCGACGTCGATCTCGAGTACCACGTTCGGCAGCTGCGGCTGCCCAGCCCGGGCGGCCGGCGCGAGTTCGACCGCGCCATCGGCGAGATCGCCAGCACGCCGCTGGACCGCAGCAAGCCGCTATGGGTGATGTACTTCGTCGAGGGGCTTGCCGACGGCAATGTCGGTGTGATCAACAAGGTGCACCACGCGCTTGCCGACGGTGTCGCGTCGGGCAACCTGATCGCGCGCGCCATGGACCTGCAGGACGCTCCCGACCGCGACTCGTACGAAACCGACCCCGCCCCTTCCCGATACGAGCTCATGAACGCCGCGTTCCGGGATCACCTCCGGCAGATCGGGCGGATTCCCGCCACCATGAGGTACACCGCGGAGGGGATCGGCCGGTTCCGCCGCAGCTCCCGCAAGATGTCCACGCTCACCCGGCCGTTCGACCCGCCGCCGACGTTCATCAACCACACCCTCACACCGGAACGCCGCTTCGCCACTGCAACACTCGCGCTGGACGACATCAAGGAAACCCGCCAGCAACTCGGCGTCACGATCAACGACGTGGTACTGACGATCGCGGCCGGTGCGGTGCGAAAGTTGTTGTTGCGCTACGACGGCCGAGCTGACGCTCCGTTGCTGGCGTCGGTCCCGGTGAGTATCGACGCCGACCCGAAACGCATCTGGGGCAACAAGTTCACCACGCTGTCGGTCGCGCTGCCGACGCAGATCGCCGACCCGCTCGAGCGCGTGAACGTTGCACACACCGCGGCCGAGACGGCGAAGGAAACCCATCAGCTGCTGGGTCCCGAGCTCTTCGGCCGTTGGGCCGCCTACTTTCCGCCCGCTCCCGTCGAGGCGTTCTCGCAGCGGTCTGCCCGCAGCGAGAAGCAGACCAAGTTGCTCAATCTCGTGGTGTCGAATGTTCCGGGCCCCCGCGAGCGGGGCACCGTCGCGGGCGCCGTCGTACGCGAGATCTATTCGGTCGGGCCGTTGATTTCCGGTAGCGGGATGAACATCACCGTGTGGAGCTATGCGGACCAGCTGAGCATCTCGGTGCTTACCGACGCCGCCACCGTCGACGATCCGCACGAGGTCACCGACGCGATGATCGACGACTTCCGGGCGCTGCGCATGGCCGCCGGTCTACCCGCTGAGCTCACGCCGGTGGACGACGCGATGCCGTTGGCGACCGCGACGTGATTGCGCCGAGATTGCAGTCAGCGTGGTCGCCACTCGAACTTCCCCGCGCTGGCGGCAGTTTCGGCGCCGATGTCAGACGACGGTCAACGGCAGCGAGCGTCGCGGCGCGAAATCGAAGGTAGCGCCGCGGCTGACTTTCGCCACCGACACCTCGGGATACTCCTCAGCCGCTGTGTCGGTGTGCGTCAGGTGAGCCGTCCAGTCGTAGGCGGTTCCGGAGGCCTCGATGCGAAGACGCGGGTCGACGGCCGTGGCGATCGCCTGCAACGGCCGCGTCTCGGCCGGTGAGCACAACGAGATCCAGGCTCCGTCGTCATGCGCCCCGGACGGAACGACATGGACGGCGTCGGCAGTGAATTCGGCGTTCACGTAGGCGAGCGGGTTGAACACCGGGTGCAGTCGCATGACGGCCAGCGCGCCGTCGACTCCGCCGGGCAGCCCTAGCGCGCGGTGTAAGCGTTCTGCGCCCACCCCGGCGATCCCGATCAGCTGCTTGGTGCAGATGTCGCGGGCCTGCTGCTCGCTGTCCGCCCGCTTGCGCACCGCGACACCGAAGGACAGGTTCAGCAGGTGCATCTGCAGACACACTTCGTCGGCCATGCGCACCAGCGCGGAATGGGAGAAGGCCTCGAAGTCCAAGTCGGACAACAGGGGCCCGGAGTAGTCGGCCCGGCCGTCATCGGCGGTGTCGATCTCGCCGAGGTCTGTCGCGGCGGCGCGTGATTGCCCGACGACCTCCAGCGCTGGGTGGTCGGCTACCGGCGGATACGACTCGTCGATCACGACGGTCCACGCGCAGTGGGGGTGACGGCCGGCGGGCACGCGGGGTGGCCGGTGGATGGGCCGGATCTGCGCCTTGCGGTTGGTGGCGACGGCGGTGGCGTCGAACGTCGGGTCCTCGATGTCGTGGCACATGCCCCGCACAAAGTCTTCGCCCATCGGTTCGACGTCCATCAGCGCGCCGCAGTAATCGAGGTGGAACTCGCCGTGCCAGCGGTCGTGCACGGTGTAGCGGAAATCCATGAACTGCGGTGGTGCGCCGATGTCGAGTTGCAGGCCCTTGAAGATCGTGACGACGTCGTCGCCTTGGTACTTCAGGGCCTTCTGCATCCGCCTGGTGTAGATCGGGCTCGAGCCCATCCACTCCTCGATCGCGATCTGCAGCATCTCCTCACGGCCGAATTCGGCTATGCACCACGCCATTCCGGATCGGTCGATCAGCTGGCCGATCAACAGCAACTCCGGCACCAGCCGAGCGAGCTGCTCGCGCGTCAGGTCGGCGTACCTACTTGTCATGCAGCGTCCTGCCCACGTGCATCTTCACCGCGTCGTTGACGTTGTCCTTCTTGTCGCGAGCGGCGCCACTCTCCTCCGCCTTCTTGCGCTTGGACACGACGCGTTTGATCGCGCCGTCCAGCTTGGAGCCCAACGGGAAGCCGACGTAGTGGGTGAGAAAGATGGCAATCTCGCGCAGTTCCTCGCGGGTCAGTTCTTCGTTCTGCAGCACGGCGTTGATCTGCACTTCGATCAGCTCTTCCTGGTTGAGCGCAGTCAGCACCCCGAGCAGCATCATCCGTCGGTCACGCATGGATAGCCCGGGCCTCGTCCAGATCGTGCCGAAGAGGTGATCCACCGTCAGGGCGAAGTACTCGCCTGGCATGTCCGGCATTTCCCAGCCGTAGACCTCGTTCATCTTCTCAAGGCCCTTGCGGCGCAGTTCGTCCATTCCTACTCCTTCGTGGCGGTATGGGGCACGCCCAGGCCTTCGGCCAGCCGCGCGAGGGCCACGGCAGCAAGCGGCAGGTCCACCGCGTTTGCCTCACCGAGTGCGAGCGCAAGGCTCAAGTCTTTTTCGCCCAGGATCCGTGCATGCAGGAAAGGCTGGTACAGAAAGCTTTCCGGGTCGATCGGCCTCGTGTCGTCCCGGAACATGATCGATCCCGCGCCGCCGGTGATCGCATCGGTGTGACGTACCACCTTGCCGAGGTCCTGCAAATTCAGGCCGCATTCTTCGGCCAGACGTGACGCCTCGCACGCCGCGGCGAACGAAATGTAGTGAAGCATGTTGCGGGCCAGCTTCATCCGGGTGCCGGCACCCGGCTGGCCGGCGTGGATCACCAGCGATGCCCACTGCGAGAACGGCTCCCTGACGAGATCGAACGCCTCGTCGGTGGCACCGACCATGGTGGCCAGCTCGCCCTTCTTGGCCGCCCGTCCGCCACCGCTGACCGGCGCGTCGACGAGGTGGATGCCTCGCGGTTGCAGCTCTCGCGCCAGTTCGACCGCGGTGGCGTCGCTGATGGTGGAGTGAATTGCGATCACTGTGCCGGGCTTGGCGTTTCGGGCCAGCTCGCCGACCACCTCGCGCACCTGTTCGTCGTTGAGCACCGTGATGCTGATGATGTCAGCCGCCGCGACGCCGGCGACACCGTCGGCCGGCTGCGCGCCGGCCTCGATGAATGGGGCCATCGCCTCTGCGCGAACGTCGAAGACCACCAAGCCCCCGGGCCAGTCCGTCAGGCGCATGGCCATCGGCGCACCCATGTTGCCCAGCCCGATGTAGCCCAGCTTCTGTTGCCCGCTCATGATCGGATTATCTGTCCGCCGTCGACGTTGAAGATCTGGCCGGTGATCCACTTCGCCTGGTCGGAAAGCAAGAACAGGCACATACCCACCAGGTCGTCCGGTGTGCCCATCCGGCTCAGCGGGATGCCCTTGACGATGTCGGCCACCATCTCCTGCGGCGTGGTGGTGCGGGTGGCCTCGGTGTCGATGGGCCCCGGGGCAATCGCGTTGATGCGGATTTTCATGCCGCCGAGCTCTCGCGAAAGCTGTTGCGTCAGACCGTTGACGCCGACCTTGGCCAGCCCGTAGAAATTGGAGTACAGCCACGCCGCGGTCGAGGACTGGTTGACGATCGCGCCCCCGCCTCTCTTCGCCATCTTCTTGTACACCGCCCGTGTGCACACCAGGGCCCCGTCGAGGTTCACGCTCATGAACTTCTTGTAGTAGTCCCAGTCGACCGTGATCAAGAAGTCGAGCTTCATGCCGCCGTAGATCGCGGCGTTGTTCACCAGGTAGTCGATACCGCCGAATTCGGCCAGCGTCCGGTCAGCCATCTCCTTGGCCGAGTCCGGGTCGGACACGTCGACGGGAAAGTGGATCGCGGTGCCGCCGTCGGCGACGATCTGCTTCGCGACGGACTCACCGGCTTCGGTGTTGATGTCGGCGACCACCACCGCGGCGCCCTCACGCGCCAGCGCCTCGGCGTACGCCTGGCCGATGCCACCGCCGGAGCCGGTGACGATCGCCACCTTCTCGTCGAACTGTCCCATGGGTTCCTCTCCTGCGCCGAGATCAGACTTCTTGCACGCTTTTCGCGAAAAAGCGTGCAGGTAACCTGATTTCGGCAGTGGTCACGACACCGCCTCCGCGACGACCTTGGTTTCCAGGTACTCCTCGAAGCCGGCCACGCCCATTTCGCGGCCGATGCCGGACTGCTTGTAGCCGCCGAACGGCACGTCGGCCGAGTACCAGACGCCGCCGTTGACGTTGATGGTTCCGGTGCGGAACCGCGACACCACCCAGTCGATCCGCTCCGGATCGGCGCCGAACACCGTCCCCGACAGGCCGTACGGCGAGTCGTTGGCGATCCGGACGGCGTCGGCGTCGCCGTCGTGCGGCAGCATCACCAACACCGGGCCGAAGATCTCCTCCCGGGCTGCCCGGGCGTCGTTGGTCAAGCCGGTGATCAGTGTGGGCTCGATGAAAAAGCCCGTCGGCCGGTCGGCGGGGCGGCCCCCGCCGCACGCGAAGGAGCCGCCCTCTTCGATCGCCAGGTCCAGGTAGCCCTCGACCCGCTGCCGTTGCCTGGCCGAGATCAGCGGTCCGCAAATGGTTTTCGGGTCAGTGGGGTCCCCCGCCCGAAGGGCTGCCATGGTGCCGGCAGCGGCGGCGACGGCTTCGTCGTAGCTATCGCGCGGGACCACCAGCCGCGTGGTGATGGCGCAGCCCTGGCCGGCATGCATGGCCACGGTGAACGCCGCCATCGCGCATGCGCCGTCGAGGTCGGCGTCGTCGAGCACCAGGAAGGCCGACTTACCACCGAGTTCCAGGAATACCTTCTTGATCGTCTGGGATGCCGCGGCCATCACGGACCGTCCGGTGGCGGTGGAACCGGTGAAGGACACCAGATCCACGCGGGAGTCCTCGGCCAGTTGTGCACCGACGCGGTGGTCGCTGGAAGTGACGATGTTGACCACGCCGGCCGGAATGTCGGTTTTCTCCGCGATGATCCGGCCCACCTCGGCCGCGCACCACGGGGTGTCCGGCGCCGGCTTCAACACGACGGTGTTGCCGGCGGCCAGCGCCGGCCCGAGCTTGGCGAAGTTGATCTGGTGCGGGAAGTTCCACGGCGTGACGGCGCCGACGACGCCGACGGCCTCGCGCACCACGGTGCGATTGGTCTTGATGCCCATCGGCGACGCGACACCGAGCTCGGTGATCCACTGGTAGGTCTCGGCGAGATCGGCCGGAAACGCGAGATCGTCGACCGGTCCCTGCAGTTGAGCCGCGTGGGTCAGCTGCACCGGCGCACCTACTTCTGCGACGGTGATCTCGCGGAGCGTCTCGATCTCCTCGTTGAGGGCGTCGCGCAGTTGCCGCAGACAGTGCACTCGCAGTGCGGTGTCACGCGACCAGTCGGATTCGTCGAACGCGGCGCGGGCGGCAGCGATCGCCCGGTCCATGTCGGCCGCTTCAGCGTCTGCGGCCTCGCCAAGCGGTTCCTCCGTGGCGGGGTTGATCGTGGTGAACGTGCCGCCGCTGGCGCCGACGAGCTCGCCGCCGATCAACAGCTCCGTCACCTTCGTCGAAGCCGATAGGGTCATCGCCTCCATCTTCCTGGACAGGTGTCTGCTCGGATATCTCGGACAGTAGTTCGCAGTCCACGCAATAGCAAGCCTCGAATGACCTTTCCTACCAACGGCAGGCCGCTATCTGCTGGTCAACCCCATTCGACAGACGAATGGTTGTGCCACTCCGCGGCCATACGCTACTTTGGACACATGTCCAGTGAAGCGGTTACCGCCGCCACAGACCTGGGTGAGCGCAGGCGGAATCGCCGCCAGGAGGAGACCGTCCGCAGGGTTCTCGACGCGGCGGTCGAGATGCTGCGCGAGTCGTCCTATTCCGACCTGACGATGCGCGCAGTCGCGGCTCGCGCCGGCGTCGCGCCGGCCACCGCCTACACCTACTTCTCGTCGAAGAACGCGTTGATCGCCGAGGTGTATCTGCGGCTGGTGCGCGATGTGCCGGTGTTCACCGACGTCAACCACAGCACTCAGCAGCGGGTCACCGCCCAGCTGCGGGAGCTGGCGCTGCTGGTGGCCGACGAGCCGGAGCTTGCGGCGGCTGCGACGACCGCGCTGATGGGCGACGAGGCCGAGGTGCGCGAGGTGCGCGACAAGATCGGGCTGGAGGTGCGCCGGCGGATCTCCTCGGCGCTGGGTCCCGGCGCATGGCCGGAGGTGCTGACGACGCTCGAGATGATCTTCTACGGCGCCCTGGTGCAGGCCGGTACGAAATCCCTGACGTACTACCAGATGGCGGACCGGCTCGACAGCGTGATCGCGTTGATCATGGGAGGTGCCGAGTGGTGATCCAGACGGCTTCGACACCCGTAGTCCTCGACCCGTACGACTACGAGTTCCACGAAGACCCGTATCCGGTGTACCGGCGGCTGCGCGACGAAGCGCCGCTGTACCACAACGATCAGCTCGGCTTTTGGGCGCTGTCACGACATCACGACGTGCTGCAGGGTTTTCGCAACAGCACCACATTGTCCAACAAGTTCGGTGTCTCGCTCGACCCGGTATCGCGCGGACCGCATGCGTCGAAGACGATGTCGTTTCTCGCGATGGACGATCCGGCACACCTGCGCCTGCGCACACTGGTGTCGAAGGGCTTTACACCGCGGCGCATCCGGGAGCTGGAGCCGCGGGTGACCGAGCTGGCGCGCAAGCACCTCGACGCGATGCTCGAGCAGGCGGGTTCGGGCACCGTGGACTACGTCGCGGAGTTCGCCGGAAAGCTGCCGATGGACGTGATTTCGGAGCTGATGGGCGTGCCCGACGCCGACCGCGACAGAATCCGCGCTCTGGCCGACGGGGTGATGCACCGCGAGGACGGCGTCACGGACGTGCCGGACTCGGCGATCGAGGCGTCGATCAACCTGATCGTCTACTACCAGCAGATGGTCGCCGAGCGTCGCAAGAAACCCGCCGCGGACCTGACCTCGGCGCTACTTGCCGCCGAGATCGACGGTGACCGCCTCACCGACGACGAAGTCCTCGGCTTCATGTTCCTGATGGTGATCGCCGGCAACGAGACCACCACCAAATTGCTTGCCAACGCCGCATTCTGGGGACACCGAAATCCTGACCAGCTGACCCCGGTGTACGCCGACCTCAGCCGGGTGCCCCTATGGGTCGAAGAGACGCTGCGTTACGACACCTCGAGCCAGATCCTGGCCCGCACCGTCGTAGGAGAACTCACTTTGTACGACACCACGATTCCCGACGGTGACGTGGTGCTGCTGCTGCCCGGCTCGGCGCACCGCGACGAGCAGGTGTTCGACGACCCCGACTCGTACCTCATCGGACGCGACATCGGTTCGAAGCTCTTGAGTTTCGGCAGCGGCGCCCACTTCTGCCTCGGCGCCCACCTGGCCCGCATGGAGGCGCGGGTGGCGTTGACCGAACTGTTCAAACGGATTCGCACCTACGAGGTCGACGAAGCCAACGCGGTCCGAGTCCATTCCAGCAACGTGCGCGGATTCGCCCACCTCCCGATCTCGGTGGAGGCCATCTGATGCCACGATTCGAACCGCACCCCGCACGGCGGCCGGCGATCGTGGCCGGCGCGTCCTCGGGTATCGG
>JBAPQQ010000583.1:0-7004 GCA_049280695.1 Mycobacterium sp. | reverse complement strand
CCGTCCACCGACGCAATATCGCTGGCGTCCAACAGAACTGCGGTGAACGGCGCACCCTCCCAGAGTGGCTGGCCGAGGTCGACCAGCGCGTCGGGCGTGAGCATCAGCCCCTCGACGGCCGGGGCGGCGGCCACGACGGCGACACTGCGCGCCAAGCCGGACAGGTGAGCACCGGCCTGAAGGCTGACCACCACCTCGGTTGGCGTACCTTCGGCATGGCGCGAACCGCCAACTGAGACATAGTGTGTGACGCCCTCTGGATCCGGGCCGAACCTCAGCACCTCGATCGGCAGCAGCCCCAAGAATGTGACACTTGCGGCGTCGGGCTCGCCCGCGGCGAAGTGCGCACGCACGTGCGCGCGGACGCCGGTCACTGCGTAACGCGCGGAATCGTCAGGTTTGCACTGGAATCGGCGTCGAAGATCGCGAGTTTTGACGTATCGAAAGCCAATTCGATCCGCTCGCCGGCCATGGCGCTCGACTGCGCGGGAAGTCTTGCGACGAACTCGTTTTCGCCGACTCCCGACTCGGCGGCCAATTCGGCGAGCTGCGCCGACTGCACCGACGCGCCCTCGATGGTGAAGTGCACGATCTTCTCGGCGCCCAGCGACTCGACCATGTCGACACCGACGTCGAACGCCAACGCCCGCAGCCGCTGAAAGGTATCGATCAGCGTGGCGTCCTCCAGGTGTTCGGGGCGCACACCGACGATTACGTTGTCGGGCTTGGGATGCTGGCCGAGTACGTCGAGCACCTCCTGGGTCAACATGACTTCGCCGAACGGCAGGTTGACCCCGACGTCGGTCAACTGCCCCGGAAAGAAGTTCATCGACGGCGACCCGATGAACCCGGCCACGAACAGGTTCACCGGCTTGTCGTAGAGGTCCTGCGGAGCGCCGACCTGCTGCGCGACGCCGGCGCGCATCACCACGACCCGGTCGCCCAGGGTCATGGCCTCGGTCTGGTCGTGCGTCACGTACACGGTGGTGGTGCGCAATCGGCGCTGTAGCCGGGCGATTTCGCTGCGCATCTGCACTCGCAGCTTCGCGTCGAGGTTGGACAGCGGCTCGTCCATCAGGAACGCCTTGGGGTTGCGCACGATCGCGCGGCCCATGGCAACGCGCTGGCGCTGGCCACCCGACAGGCTCGCCGGTTTGCGGTCCAAATGCTCAGTCAGGTCGAGGATTCTTGCCGTCTCCTCGACCTTCTGCGTGATCTCGGCCTTGTTAATCTTGGCCAAAGCCAAAGGGAACGCGATGTTTTGGCGCACCGTCATGTGCGGGTACAGTGCGTAGGACTGGAACACCATCGCGATGTCGCGGTCCTTGGGCGCTTTCTCGTTGACGCGCCGGCCGTCGATGCGTAACTCCCCCGACGTGATCTCCTCGAGTCCCGCGATCATGTTCAGCGTCGTGGACTTACCGCAGCCCGACGGGCCGACAAGGATGATGAACTCACCGTCGGCGATCTGCAGCGAGAGGTCGGCCACGGCTGTCGTGCCGTCGGGGTAACTCTTCGTCACCCTGTCCAACACAATCTCGGCCATCGACTATCCCTTCACTGCGCCGGAGGTCAGCCCGGCGACGATCCGTCGTTGGAAGACTAGAACAAACACGATGATCGGCACCGTGATCACGATCGCGCCGGCCGCGATCGACCCGGTGGGTTCGACGAACTGCGAACTGCCCGAGAAGTTCGCAATCGCCACCGGCGCCGTGATCGACGCTGTGGTGGCGGTCAGCGAGATGGCCAGCAGCAGGTCGTTCCACTCGAAGATGAACACCAGGATCGCCGCGGTGACGATTCCCGGGGCGGCCAGCGGGACGATCACCCTGCGGAACGCCTGAGACGGTGTGGCGCCGTCCATCTTGGCCGCCTTCTCCAGATCCCAGGGAATTTCGCGGAAGAACGCGGACAGCGTGTAGATGGCCAGCGGCAGCGCGAAAGTGATGTACGGGATGATCAGACCCGGCCAGGTGTTGAACAGGCCGAGCGCGCGCGAGATGTCGAACAGCGGCGACACCAGCGAGATCTGCGGGAACATCGCGATCAGCAGCGCCACACCGACGAGTAGGCGCTTGCCCGGAAAGTCCAGTCGCGCAACGGCATAAGCGGCCATCGCGCCGATCACCACAGCGATCAGCGTAGTGATGAGCCCGATGCCGATCGAGTTGCGCAGCGCCGGGCCGAACAGGTCGCCGCGGAAGATGCCGCGATAGTTGTCGAACGTGATCTCGGCGGGAATCAGCTTGCCGTCCTTGACCGTCGACGTGGGCTTCAGCGACAGGGACAGGATCCACAGCACCGGAAACAACGCGTAGACCACGACGAGAACGTCGACGATCACCCACCACGCTTTTCGCCCCGCGCCCACTCGTTCCGCCATCTCAGGGCACTCTGCTCTTCGCGCAAGCGCTCATCGCTGATTCCCGTCGTCCGCTCCGGGCGCCGATGTCCCGAACAGCTTGATGAAGATGAACGCGATCACCGCGACGCACAAGAAGATCAGCACGCTGATCGCCGAGCCCAGTCCGAGGTTGAAGGCCTTGAACAGGTTGTCGTAGCCCAGGATCGACACCGAGCCGGTGTTGTTGGCACCACCCGTGAGGACGTAGATGTTGTCGAAGATGCGGAACGCGTCGAGTGTGCGGAACAACAGCGCCACCAGAACCGCGGGTTTGATCAGCGGCAGCGTCACCTTGACGAGCCTCTTCCACGCTCCTGCGCCGTCGACTTGTGCCGCGCGCATCAGTTCCTCGGGCACCAGCGCCAGACCGGCCAGCAGCAACAGTGCCATGAACGGTGTCGTCTTCCACACCTCGGCGAGGATGATGATGGCCAGCGACGGGATCTGCCGGGTCAGCGGCGCGGTGCCGTCCGGCAGCAGGTTGGCCAGGTAACCCGTACCGGGGGTCCAGGCGTAGTACCAGCTGTAGGACGCCGCGACGGTCACGATCCCGTACGGGATCAGCACAGCCGTGCGCACCACGCCCTTGCCGAAGATCGTCCGGTGCATCACCAGCGCCAGCGCCAGGCCCAGCACCAGCTCGACGGACACCGAGATCACCGTGATCGCCAGCGTGACCGCGAATGCCGTCCACCAGTAGCGGTCGGCAAGAACGGTCTGGTAGTTGGCCAACCCGACGAACGTCGAGTCGCCCGGAGTGGCGAGGCTGACCTTCTGCAGCGAAAGCCACACCGCGTAACCGATCGGGTACGCGGTGACCGCGAGCATCAGCAGCACCGCAGGAGTGATCAGCAAGTACGCTAGCCGTCGCTGCGACCGGGTGTCCGAACCGGTCACGGGATCAGCCCTTTGCCGTCGATCGCCTTCTGCACCTCGGCGGCGAGCCTGTCGGCGGTCTTCTCCGGGTCGATCGCGGTGATCGGGGCAAGCGTGGCAGAGATCCGCATCGACACCGATTGGTAGTTCGGAGTGAGGGGCCGCACGGCGGCGTCGGTGAGCTGCTCGCGGATGATCGCGTAGGCCGGGTACTTGAGCTGGAACTGCGGGTCTTCGTACAACGACGCGCGCACCGTCGGCAGGCCGCCCTGGATGGACAGGTATTTCTGGTTCTCCAGGCTGCGCAGGCAGCGGACGGCTTCGAACGCTTCCGCCCTGTGCTGGGTGGTCTTCGCCACGGCCAGGTTCAGCCCGCCGAGCGTGACCCTGGCCGGCTGGCCGGGCACCACGCCGGGATACGGCGCGAAACCGAACACCACCTTGGTGGCGTCGTAGGCGGCGGCGAACTCGGCGTCGTCGGCCTCGAAGTCGCCGACGTCGTTGATCGCCCCGGACAAGTCACTGCGCTGGTTCAGCGGCAGGAACGAGACACCGCCCTTGATCGCGTTGCCCATCATCGACGGGAGCACGAACGGCCAATTCACCTCGAGGGCGGCCTTGCCTTGCTCGAGGGCCAACCGCGCGGTCTCCTCGTTGGCCTGGGTGATCGACGGGTCGGCACCCGGGGCGGTCGCGACGTTCCTGATGATCTGCAGGGCTGTTACCGTGGCGGCCCGGTGCGCAGGGGTGTCGGTCAGGGTGACGGTCTTGCCGTCGCCGGAAAGCACTTGGCCGCCTGCGCTTTCCAGCAATGTGTTGAACCACACCACCAAGCCTTCATATTGCTTGCCCTGAACCGCGATCCAGCTCGGCTCGCCCGCATTGTGCAGAGCCGTCGCGGTGGCCACCATCCCCTCCCAGTCGGTCGGCGGCGTGGCGACCAAATCGGCTCGGTACCAGAGCAATTGGGTATTGGTGCTGATTGGCGCCGCATAGAGTTTGCCGTTCCACCCGGCGGTTTTCAGCGGGCCGGGCAGGGTGTCGGTGACGGCGTCCTCCCGGGCCCGGCCGGCGGGATCGTCGGACAGCGGCAACGCCCACCCCGCTTCGGCGAACTCGGCCGTCCAGACGACGTCGAGGGCCATCACATCGAGAGTCCGGTCGTTGCCGGTGAGACGGCGGGCCAGTTGCAGCCGCTGGTCGTCGGCGCCCTTCGGCAGGCTCGTCTGCCGGATCGTGAACCGCCCGGCGAATTGTTTGCTGCACTCCCTGGCGATAGCGGCGAAGGTGTCCGCGTCACCGGCGGGGGTGTAGAAACTGATCACCGTGCCGTGACTGACGGACCCGCAGGCCGAAACCGCCGACGCCGCGGTCAGCGCCGCGACTGCCGCCGCACCGAGTCGGCGAAGTGTGCTGCGCGGCTTGCCGGACACGCGCAAACCGTAGAGGCAGACACACATGCAGTGCAACACTTGGCGCCCTGGCGCGCCGCCGCTATATCGTCAAGCGGGCCAGTAAGTCTCGCGCCTTCTCGGCGTTCTGCGGATCGCACAGCACGTCGTACCGTCCCGCGACGAGTTGCATCGTCGAGCTGAAATCTCTTGTGCCACGTGCCATTGCGTACGGCACGGCAGAAGTGATCAACCCGAAGAACACGCCCGCGATCAGCCCGGTGAGCAGTGCGCCCCACGTGTTGGTGGTGATCAAGCCGAGCACCAGCCCGATGAAGATGCCCAGCCATGCGCCGGTGATCACGCCACCGCCGAGCACCTTTGGCCACGTGAGCCGGCCGGTGACCCGTTCGACCTGCATCAGATCCACGCCCACGATGGTGACCTGCTGGACCGGAAACTGTTCGTCGGCGAGATAGTCGACAGCGCGTTGGGCCTCCGCGTACGTCGGGTACGAACCGATCGGCCAGCCCTTCGGCGGGGTGGGCAGCGACGGCCCGCGTGGGCCCGGCGACGGCCTGTTGGGGTTCTGCCCCTGCGGAAATGGACTTGTCATCCGCCCTTGCTCCTCACGGTCTGTGCGACGGGCCGGCAATAGTCTGTATGACCAACGCGCCGCACCGCATGTATTGTGCCCCGATTCGGGCTCCATAGCGCCGACAGCGGGCCGGACGACCAGCCTGTGCGCTAGGTTGATCGCCATGACGACACCGGGTGAGGGCGGCCAGCGGCCCTGGGAGCAGCAGCCTCCCTCCGGGGCGTACGAGCCACCGCCGATCGAGCACGGGCAGGCGCAACCGGGGTACGGGGCCCAGCCGCCCGGTGCTGCACCGCCGCCCCCGGGCTACCCGCAGCCCGGATACGGGCCACCGCCCGGCACTGCCCCGTCGTACCCGCCGCCCCCCGGCGGTTACGCCCCGTCGCCGCCGTATCAGTCCGGCTATCCGAGCCCTCCGCAGTCGCGCACCAACGGCATGGCTATCGGCTCGCTGGTCGCCTCGGTCCTGGCCTTCCCGCTGGCCTTCGCGTGTGGGGTTTTCGGAGTGATCGCCGCGATCGTGGGCGTCGTGCTCGGCATCGTCGCGATCAACCAGATCAAGCAGTCGGGCGAGGATGGACGCGGTTTGGCGATCGCGGGCATCGCCGTCGGCGCCGTCACCTTGGCCCTGGCCGTCATCCTGGTGATCGTCGGCATCGGCTGGTACGCGGCGAACATGTAGCCGGCGATGACCTACGACCCGAACGACCCCAACCGACCCTTCGAGTACCCGTCGCTGGAGGGAAATTCGGGCCGGCCGGCCGATCCGTACCGGCCCGTCGACTACCCACAGAACTATCCGTCCGGCGCGCCTCCCGGCTACCCGCAGTTCCCGCCGCCCTATCAGGGCTACGGCGACCAGGGGTATGCCCCGCAGCCGTACGGTGTTTCGGGCTACGGCGCCAACCCCTACGACCCCTACGGGATGGTCCAGCCGCCGGGCACCAGCGGGATGGCGATAGGTGCGCTCGTCTCGTCGCTGCTCGGAGCGGTGCTGTGCTTCTGCTTCGTCCCGTCGATTGTGGGGATCGCTCTGGGGTTCGTGGCGATGGGCCAGACGAAGCGCACCGGGGAGAAGGGGCACGGCATGGCGCTCGCCGCCGTCATCGTCGGAGCCATCACCATATTCCTCGGCATCGGGGTCTACATCATTGGCGCACTGGCACCCGACGACACCTACAGCAGCTACTGACCCGGCGGACGGAACCGCTCGCCGTCACGCGTCATGCCCGCGGCTCTGCCCTTGGCCGCGATCACCAATGCCATCTTGCGGCTTGCCTCGTCGAGCATTTCGTCGCCGAGCATCACCGCGCCCCGCGCACCACCGGCTGCCGACGTGTGCCACTCGTAAGCCTCCAGGATCAGCTCGGCGCGGTCGTACTCGTCTTGGCGCGGGCTGAAGATCTCGTTGCCTACGGCGATCTGGTCCGGATGCAGCACCCACTTGCCGTCGTAGCCCAGTGCCGCCGAGCGACCGGCCACTCGCCGGAATCCGTCGACGTCGCGCACCTTCAGGTACGGCCCGTCGATCGCCGCGACGCCGTGCGTGCGCGCGGCGATCAGTATCGACATCAGCACATGGTGGTACGCGTCGCCGACGTCATAGCCTTCCGGCTGCTCTCCGACCTGTTGCGTGCGCATGTTCAAGCTGGCGATCAGGTCGGCCGGCCCGAGGATCACCGCCTGCACCCGTGGGCCGGCGACGATCGCGTCGAGATTGGTGAGCCCTCGG
>JBAPQQ010000582.1:0-4246 GCA_049280695.1 Mycobacterium sp. | reverse complement strand
GCGTCGAACCCGGCCATCGGGTGAGCCACGAGGCCGCGCGACACCGCCTCGACCGTCAGTTGCGCGATCGCGGCCCCGGCGTCGACCGCCGCGTACCGGGCGGTCTTCTCGTCCGGGGCCCTCGTCGATGCAGACCAGGATCAACGCCCCGGCCGACCTCGCGTAGCTGTTGCCCCGCTTCAGCAGCTTGCCGACCGCGGTGAACGTCGTGTCGCCGCGCACGCCGACGAGAAACCGCACCGGCTGGCGATCACCCCAGGTCGCGGCCCAGCGGGCGGCCTCCAGGAGCGCGGTGACCTGCTCGGCGCCCAGCGCGGCCGACTCGTCGAACGCGCGCGGGCTCCAGCGGGCGGCGAGCAGGGGATTGATCGCAACGCTGGTCTCTGCGCGCCGATCGGTCACGTCGGGCAACGCTACCGCCAACCGCACGGCCGAAATCAGATGCGCTCACCCCTTATTCTTGGAGAACCCGCACCCAGGAAGGTTTCTTTGTGGCGCTCGTCGTGCAGAAATACGGCGGATCGTCGGTCGCTGACGCCGACCGGATCCGTCGGGTCGCCGAGCGCATCGTCGAGACCAAGAAGAAGGGCAACGAGGTCGTCGTGGTCGTGTCGGCGATGGGGGACACCACCGACGACCTGCTGGACCTGGCCCGGCAGGTGTGCCCGTCGCCCCCGGCGCGGGAGATGGACATGCTGCTGACCGCAGGCGAGCGCATCAGCAATGCGCTGGTGGCGATGGCGATCGACTCGCTGGGCGCGCAGGCCCGCTCGTTCACCGGGTCGCAGGCGGGTGTGATCACCACCAGCATCCACGGCAACGCGAAGATCATCGACGTCACGCCGGGCCGGCTGCGTTCGGCGCTCGACGAGGGCCTGATCGTGCTCGTGGCGGGATTCCAGGGCGTCAGCCAGGACAGCAAGGACGTCACGACACTGGGCCGCGGGGGATCCGACACCACCGCCGTGGCGCTGGCCGCTGCGCTCGACGCCGACGTGTGCGAGATCTACACCGACGTCGACGGAATCTTCACCGCCGACCCCCGGATCGTCTCCAATGCGCGCCGGCTCGACCGGGTCAGCTTCGAGGAGATGCTCGAGCTCGCTGCCTGCGGCGCAAAGGTTCTGATGCTGCGCTGCGTGGAATACGCACGGCGCTACGACGTTCCGATACACGTGCGGTCGTCGTACTCGGACAAGCCGGGCACATTGGTGACCGGATCGATGGAGGACATACTCGTGGAAGACGCCATTCTGACCGGAGTCGCGCACGACCGCAGCGAGGCCAAGGTGACGATCGTCGGCATCCCCGACGTTCCGGGCTACGCCGCCAAGGTTTTTCGCGTGGCCGCCGACGCAGACGTCAACATCGACATGGTGTTGCAGAACGTGTCAAAGATCGAGGACGGCAAGACCGACATCACGTTCACGTGCTCGCGCGAGAGCGGGCCCCGGGCAGTCGAGCAGCTCACGTCGCACCAGGCTGAAATCGGCTTCGTCAAGGTGCTTTACGACGATCACATCGGCAAGGTCTCACTCGTCGGCGCCGGTATGCGCAGCCATCCCGGCGTCACGGCGACTTTCTGCGAGGCGCTCGCGAAGGTCGGCGTGAACATCGACCTGATCTCGACGTCGGAAATCCGAATCTCGGTGCTGGTCAAGGACACCGAGCTCGACAAGGCCGTCGCCGCGATTCACGAGGCGTTCGGTTTGGGCGGCGACGAGGTTGCCACGGTCTATGCGGGGACAGGCCGCTGATGGTTTCGATCGGAGTAGTGGGTGCCACCGGGCAGGTGGGCCAAGTGATGCGGAAACTGTTGGAGGACCGGGACTTTCCGGCAACCTCGGTGCGGTTCTTCGCATCGGCCCGTTCGGTGGGACGCAAGCTCGCATTTCGCGGACAGGAGATCGAGGTCGAGGACGCCGTGACGGCCGACCCCACCGGCCTGGACATCGCGCTGTTCTCCGCCGGCGCCACCATGTCGCGCGTGCAGGCACCGCGGTTCGCAGCGGCCGGGGTGACGGTGATTGACAACTCCTCGGCGTGGCGGAAGGACCCCGACGTGCCGCTGGTGGTCTCCGAGGTGAACTTCGCAGCGGCCGCGAACCGCCCTAAAGGCATCATCGCCAACCCGAACTGCACCACGATGGCCGCAATGCCGGTGCTCAAGGTGTTGCACGACGAGGCGCAGTTGGTGCGGATCATCGCCTCGACGTATCAGGCGGTGTCGGGCAGCGGAATCGCCGGGGTGGACGAGCTGGCCGCGCAGGCGCGCGCAGTGATCGACGACGCAGAGCAACTGGTGCACGACGGCGGCGCCGTCGACTTCCCACCGCCCGAAAAGTACGTGGCACCAATCGCTTTCAACGTCGTGCCGCTGGCGGGTTCGATGGTCGACGACGGGTCCGACGAGACCGACGAGGACCAGAAGCTGCGCAACGAGAGCCGCAAGATTCTCGACATCCCCGACCTCGCTGTCAGCGGAACCTGCGTGCGGGTCCCCGTATTCACCGGCCACTCACTGTCGATCAACGCCGAGTTCGCCCGTCCGCTGTCGGTGGAGCGGGCCCGGGCACTGCTGGCAGCCGCGCCAGGGGTCAAGCTCGTCGATGTGCCCACGCCGCTGGCCGCAGCGGGTATCGACGAGTCACTGGTCGGGCGCATCCGCCAGGACCCCGGCGTCCCGGACGGCCGCGGGCTCGCGTTGTTCATCTCGAATGACAATCTTCGAAAGGGCGCCGCGCTGAACACTATCCAGATTGCCGAACTGCTCGCCGGACAGCTGTAGAGGGGATTCCGGAAATGGCCAAACTCGAACTCTCCCGCGACCTTTCGCTGAGTGCCGACGACGCATGGCAGCACGCGTCCAATCTGAACGAGCTGGGCGACTGGCTGGTGATGCACGAGGCATGGCGCAGCGAGCTTCCCGACGAGCTCACCGAAGGCACGACGATCGTCGGCGTCGCCGGCGCCAAGGGTTTCCGCAACCGGGTGACGTGGACGTTGCAGACGGTGGATCCGCCCGAACTGCTCGAGGTCACGGGCAAGGGGGTGGGCGGCACCAAGTACGGCCTGACGATGGCGGTGAAGCAGACCGATTCGGGTTGTGCATTCACCGTGACGATCAACCTCGGAGGGCCGCCGTTGTTCGGTCCCATCGGCTCGGCCGCCGCGCGTGCGGTCAAAGGTGATATCGAGCGCTCTATTCGGCAGTTCGAGCAGCTGTACGGCTAACGAACCCCGCATTTAGTCACCGGTGCGCTCGAACTTCTCGTCGAAATTGGGAACCTTCTTACAGTCACCGTTTGACTCCACAGTGCCTCGCCCGGTCAGCAGGGTGATCGGGTCCTGACGCGGCTCGGGAAACGGATATTCCGCAGTGAGCTTTATGTGGGTCGTGCCTCCGGCCTTGCATGAGACGTCGCCTTCGACGAATCTCCTCCATTTTCCGTCGGCGAAGACCATCACCTCCCCAACCTCGGGCTCGTAGGCAAGGGTCACGCAGCGCTCGCCGGTCCTGAGGCAATCCGTCCGAAGAGTGAGGTCTTCCTCGAGTGGAGGCGAGCCGTCGGAGAAAGCCATTGTGCGGTGGTAGCGGCCGTGCAAGGCCTGTGCCGGGGACACCACTGGGGGTGGTTGCGACTCGGCGTCGGCGACTTGAACGTTTGGCTCGACGTCCCCCGTGCGGGTCAATAACAGGCTTTGCTTGGCTGCCAGACTGGGATTCGGGACCGCCTCGGTGACACAAGGGGGGCTGGGAACGGTTTCGATGTATTCGCCGGACAGTGCTCCGTCGGGCCGCGGTTGCAGCGTGAAAGCTCCCCACACCTCGGTATCGGCGTTGTTGCACTTGCCTGTTCGGACGGTGACCGCCGTCCATCGTCCGGCAATGTCGTCGAATACCAGGCTCGACGATGTGGAGTTCTGCCGGCTCACCAGCGTTGCGGTCGCGACGCATCCGTTGGCGGGACATGCCGACCTGATCGACCAGCTGCCGCCGTAGGGCTCGGTTGTCGCTCCACTTGCGTAGGGCTTGCCCGAGATGAGTTCCATCTTTGGGCCGAATTCCGCGATGAAGGTGCCGTCGAGGGGCCCGGGTGGTTTGGGCTGGTTGGTGACCGGTGCACCGGGGGTGGGTGTTTCCGTCGACCGGTGTGAGACGGTGATGCCGGCGACGATGCCCACGGCGACGATCGCGATGGCTGCGGCGGCGGCCACCAGCACGGTGCGCCCAGACCAGCGGCGC
>JBAPQQ010000581.1:0-4999 GCA_049280695.1 Mycobacterium sp. | reverse complement strand
CATGGCGCGCTTCGAGTTCGGCTACTCACCCGCTATGCTGGTGCCGGTGCTGCGGACCGACTCGACGATCGACTCCTCGGGCGATCGCCACTGGATGCCGAGATCGGCAAGCGTGGCCGAGTCGTCGGTCGGAGTGGCGGCTGTCAGGAGGAGAGCGGCCTCGTAGCTCAGGCCCGCGCCGAGCGGGACAATTCGGCCTGCTACATCGCAAAGCCACCCGATCCCGCGAAATATGCTCGGCGAACAGGGAACTCGTCTTATCGGCTGGCCCGTGCCCCTCTCCAGCGCCGAGATCATGTCGTCGAACGCGACCATGCGTCCGCCGCATACGTAACGTCGCGGCACGTGGCCGGGCTGCATCACCTTGCAGTGCACCTCAGCGATGTCGCGGACATCGACCATCTGCATGCCGCCCCGCAGTCGGGGGGCGATCCCGGCCCGCACGATCGGTGCCCAGCCGCTTTCGGTGACTCCGGGAGCCGTGCAGAACGCCGGTCCGACGACGCTGGAGGGGTACGTGACGACCACCGGGGCGCCGTCACGTTGCAGCCGTCTGGCGACACGGTCGGCGTAGGCCTTGGTCTGTGCGTACGCCGACCGGCCGGACGCTGTGGGAGTATCCGGGCCGATCGCTGCGACAGGCGGCTGAAATAGAGCGCTGTAGCTACTCACCGAGACAATGGGATCCAGACCCAACTGGTGCGCGCGGTTCAGGATCGCCTCGGTTGCATAGGCGTTCACGTCCCACATGAGCTTCGTTCGCCGGTTGTCGGTCCCGACGACTCCGGCGGCGTGCCACACCGCGTCACATCCACGGAGAAGCTCACCTACGCAAAGCGGATCGCGGATATCACCCTTGAAGGTCGTCACCTCGCCGATACTCTCGAGCCGGCGTAGTAGCTGGTCGCAGTTTTCACGGGGGGCCACCAGCAGCCGGACCGTGTGGCCAGACATAAGCAGTGCGCGAACGGTATGTGCGCCGATATAGCCGGTTCCGCCCGTCACGGCAATGCGCATGTCACCGGCCTTCTCACGTAGGTGGGGTGCAAATCACGGTGTCATCTCCGGCAGCGGGACGAATCTCATTCAGTCGGCCCACGATCCGACCGACCGGCATCGGATCGCTCGACTCGTTCATCCGCTGGTGCGCCTCGGAAACGCCTGATCGATGACGTCCCTGGCGGCGAGCCGAGTGCGTTCGCGATCGGTCTGACCGGATGCTTCAGCGCCCCCTCGACGTGTGAGCGGGCGACCGAATGCAGCCAGCCAAGCACACCCTCGTTTCGCCTCTCGTCGTCAGGCGGTGGCGGAAAGCAAGCGCTGGCAGGGGTTTTGGCGACGAAGTCCCGGTGTTGTTGCGGAATCAGCTTGTCGATGTCTACGGCGGTGCCCTTGGTCGGGATCTTCGCGGGCATCACCATGTCGACGCCGTACGGCTTGGCGTCCATCCACTGCAGCACGTTCTCGAGGTCCTCGTCCTCGTTGAAGCGCACGCAACCAAGCACGGCCAACCCACCGGCCTTGCTCACCGCGGCGGCCGCCTGCTCCGACGGGGTGAAGGCGAAGATCGGGTATCGGATGCCGAAGGGGTCGCACAGCTCGGTGTGCATCAGGTTTTCGCACCGGCGTGTTTGGTGCTGACGTCGTCGGCGGGACGCGCCTCCGTCTGTTCCTTGGCCCACCGGTAGTCAGGCTTGCCGGCCGGCGAGCGCTTCACCTCGCCGGTGTACCAGATCGCCCGCGGCACTTTGTATCCGGCGATCTCATTGCGGACGAACACATCCAGGTCGGAAAGCGACGGACGGCTGCCTTCGCGGGGTTGCACGACGGCTGCGACACACTGCCCGTACCGCTCATCGGGGATGCCGACCACGAGCGCGTCGAACACATCCGGATGGCCCTTGAGCGCGGCCTCCACTTCTTCGGGGTACACCTTTTCGCCGCCGGTGTTGATAGACACCGACCCGCGGCCGAGCATGGTGACGGTGCCGTCGGCCTCCACTTGCGCGTAGTCTCCGGGGATTGCATAGCGCACGCCGTTGATCACCCGGAAGGTCTCCGCGGACTTCTTCTCGTCCTTGTAGTAGCCGACGGGAACGTGGCCGCGCTTGGCGATGATGCCACGGACGCCGGAGCCCGGCTGCACTTCGTTGCCTTCTTCGTCGAGCACCACGGTCCACTTGTCGATAGCGACCCGGGGCCCACCGGTGTTCGCTTCGCCCTTGGCGACGAGACTGGTTCCGCCGAAACCTGTTTCCGACGATCCGATGGAGTCGGTGATGACCCGGTTGGGCAGCAGTTCGAGCAGCTTCTCTTTGATGCTCGGAGAGAACAGGGCGGCGGTGCTGGCGAGCAGGAACAGTGACGCGAGGTCGTAGTCGTGCTCTTTGTCGAGCGCGTCCAGCAGTGGCCGGCCCATGGCGTCGCCGGTGAAGAAGAGCAGGTTCACCTTGTGCTTCGCTACGGTGCGCCACACCTCGTCGGCGTCGAATTCCGGTGCGAGAACGACGGTTCCGCCTGAGAAGAGCGCCATCCAGGTGGCCGACTGCGTCGCACCGTGGATCATCGGCGGGATCGGGAAGCGGATCATCGGCGGCCCGGCGGCGGCCTGCCTGGACAGGTCGTACTCGTCCTTGACGTATTCGCCCGTGGCGAAGTCGGTTCCGCCGAGCAGCACCCGGTAGATGTCCTCGTGGCGCCACATCACGCCCTTCGGGAAACCGGTGGTGCCGCCCGTGTAGAGCAGGTAGATGTCGTCGGGGCTGCGCTCGCCGAAATCGCGTTCCGGTGAGGCCTGCGCCAGCGCTTCGTAGAACTCCACCCCGCCGTAGCGCCGGTAGTCGAGGTCCGAGCCGTCCTCGACGACCAGGACCGCCTTGACGTTCGGGGTGTCCGGCAGCACGCTGGCGACACGCCCGGAATAACGCCGCTCGTGCACCAGCGCGACCATGTCGGAGTTGTCGAACAGGTAACGCAACTCGCCCTCGACGTAGCGGAAGTTGACGTTCACCAGGATGGCTCCGGCTTTGACGATGCCGAGCATCGCGATCACGATCTCGATGCGGTTGCGGCAGTACAGGCCGACCTTGTCGTCCTTCCTGACTCCTTGGTCGATCAGGTAGTGGGCGAGCCGGTTGGCCTTCTCTTCCAGCTCCGCATACGTCAGTTGGTCGTCACCGCAGATCAGGGCGACGCGGTCAGGCACGGCGTCGATGGCGTGCTCGGCGAGGTCTGCGATATTCAGGGCCACGGACCCAAATTAGAACGTGTTACAGTTTTTTACAAGTCTGCCCAGGCTGACAAGTCTGTGGGAAGGAAGGTGCTGGTGAGCGAGTCCGATTCGAAGGCCGATGCCCTCATTGAGCAGCGCGGACACACCCTGATCCTGACGCTGAACCGGCCCGAGGCGCGCAATGCGCTGTCTACCGAGATGCTCTCGATAATGGTCGCGGCCTGGGACCGCGTCGACTCCGATCCGCAGATCCGTTCGTGCATTCTCACCGGTGCCGGCGGTTACTTCTGCGCGGGCATGGACCTGAAGGCCGCGACGGCTCGCCCGCCCGGGGATTCCTTCAAGGACGGCAGCTACGACCCGTCGCGCATCGACGCGCTGCTGAAGGGGCGGCGGCTGACCAAGCCGCTGATCGCCGCCGTTGAAGGCCCGGCGATAGCGGGCGGCACGGAGATCTTGCAGGGCACCGACATCCGGGTGGCCGGTGAGAGCGCGAAATTCGGCGTGTCCGAGGCCAAGTGGAGCCTGTACCAGATGGGTGGCTCGGCGGTGCGGTTGCCGCGGCAGATCCCGTACACGCTCGCGGCAGACATCCTGCTGACCGGGCGGCACCTCTCGGCCGCCGAGGCGAAGGAGATCGGGCTGATCGGCTACGTCGTGCCGGATGGTCAGGCACTGGACAAGGCGCTGGAGATCGCGGAGACCATCAACAACAACGGGCCGCTGGCCGTGCAGGCGATCCTGCGCTCGATCCGCGAGACCGAGGGCATGCCGGAGAACGAGGCGTTCAAGATCGACACGCAGCTGGGCGTCCAGGTGTTCCTGTCCGACGACGCGAAGGAAGGCCCGCGCGCGTTCAAGGAGAAGCGCCAGCCGGACTTCCAGGGCCGGTAGCCCTTCGCCCAACGTGACGCTATTGCGAAATCTCAGCCGGAATCTCGCAATAGCGTCACGTTCGGCGAGCTGTCGGTGCGGGTCCGCACACTCCCACCATGGGGGAACCGTTCATCGGCAGTGAGGCCGTCGGGTCGGGCCGCTTGACGCCGTATCAGCTGCGCAGCCGGTTCGTCGCGGTCTATCGGGACGTCTACATGCGACGAAGCGACGAACTCACCGCAGCGTCGCGCGCAAACGCGGCTTGGCTGTGGTCGCGGCGCCAAGGTGTCATTTCTGGGCAGTCAGCCGCAGCGCTGCACGGGGCGAAGTGGGTGGATGCCCACCGGCCAGCCGAATTGCTCTGGAGCAATCGGCGAAAGCATCCCGGAATCCGCACTTGGTCAGATCGACTTCTCGACGACGAAGTTCAGATGGTGAATGGTGTGCGCGTGACCACACCTGCCCGCACCGCACTCGACATCGGCTGTCACTACCCCGTCGGGAAGGCTGTCGCCGCAATAGACGCTTTGGCCCGCGCAACCCACCTGAAGATGGCCGATGTCGAACTGCTCGCCGAGCGGTATGCAGGGCGGCGAGGCATCCGCAAGGCCCGCGCGGCAATCGACCTCGTCGACCCAGGAGCGGAGTCACCTCGGGAAACCTGGCTTCGACTACTACTCATCCGGGCAGGCTTCCCCCGGCCCCAGACCCAGATCCCCGTGTACGACGAGTATGGCGTTCTGATCGCCGTCATCGACGTCGGATGGGAGGACCTCAAGGTCGGCGCCGACTATGAAGGTGACCACCATCGGAGTCGCATCCGTTCAACAGAGACATCCGGCGGGCTGAAGGCGTCGCTAACCAGGGCTGGATCGACGTGCGCGTTACGGT
>JBAPQQ010000580.1:0-3532 GCA_049280695.1 Mycobacterium sp. | reverse complement strand
GACTCGGCTACAGCAAGCCTACGAAAAGACTTACGCATCAGAGCCTTTCGTGTACATGATGCCGGAGGGCCAGCTTCCGCGCACCGGTGCTGTGCTCGGCAGCAATGCCGCTCACGTCGCGATCGCGGTCGACGAGGACGCCGGCATGTTCGTCGCGATATCCGCGATCGACAACCTGGCGAAGGGCACCGGCGGCGCCGCGGTCCAGTCGATGAACCTTGCGCTGGGATGGCCCGAGACCGAAGGGCTGTCGGTCGTCGGGGTGGCGCCGTGACCGAGGTGTCCGCGCACACCCGCTTGGTGCGCACGCAGGGTCTCACCGCGCCCGCAGGATTCCGCGCGGCGGGCATCGCCGCAGGCATCAAGGCGTCGGGCGCGCTGGACCTGGCGCTGGTGTTCAACGAAGGCCCTGACTACCACGCCGCCGGCGTGTTCACCCGCAACCAGGTCAAGGCGGCACCCGTGCTCTGGACGCAGCAGGTGCTGACCACCGGCCGTCTGCGCGCCGTGATCCTCAACTCCGGCGGGGCGAACGCCTGTACCGGCCCCCAAGGATTTCAGGACACGCACGCGACCGCAGAGGCGGTGGCGGATGCACTGTCTGACTGGGGTACCGACACGGGGGCGATCGAGGTCGCGGTCTGTTCCACCGGCTTGATCGGCGACCGGCTGCCGATGGACAACGTGCTGCAGGGCGTGCGTGACGTCGTTCACGAACTCGCCGGCGGCCTCTCGGGCGGTGAGGAGGCGGCCCGGGCCATCATGACCACGGACACCGTCCCGAAACAGGCTGCGCTGCACCATCGCGACAACTGGACCGTCGGCGGAATGGCGAAAGGCGCGGGAATGCTGGCGCCGTCACTGGCGACCATGCTGTGTGTGATCACCACCGACGCCGTCGCCGACGCCCGCGCGCTCGACGCGGCGCTGCGCCGCGCCGCCGCACTCACATTCGACCGCCTGGACGTCGACGGCAGCTGCTCCACCAACGACACCGTCCTGCTGATGTCTTCCGGCGCCAGCGAAATCGCGCCGAGCCAACAAGATCTCGACGATGCCCTGCTGCGGGTCTGCGACGACCTCGTCATCCAGTTACAGGCCGACGCCGAGGGCGTCACCAAGCGGGTCACGATCACGGTCACCGGCGCCGCCACCGAAAGCGACGCGCTCGCCGCCGCGCGGGTCATCGCCCGCGACAGCCTCGTCAAGACGGCGCTGTTCGGCTCCGACCCCAACTGGGGTCGCGTGGTGGCAGCCGTCGGAATGGCGCCGGTGCGGCTCGATCCCGACCGGGTCACCGTGTCGTTCAACGGCTTTCCCGTGTGCGTGGACGGCGTCGGCGCGCCTGCCGCGCGCGATGTCGACCTGCGCGGTCCAGACATCGACGTGACGGCCGATCTCGGTGTCGGCACCGCACAGGCCTCGGTCCGCACCACCGATCTGTCACACGCTTACGTCGAAGAGAACTCGGCCTACAGCTCATGACCTCACCCGCCCTCACCGCCAACGTCAAGGCCCGGGTGCTGGCCGAGGCGTTGCCGTGGCTGAAGGCGCTGAACGACAAGATCGTCGTGGTGAAGTACGGCGGCAACGCGATGACCGACGACGCGCTTCGGCAGTCGTTCGCCGCCGACATGGTCTTCCTGCGCAACTGCGGCATCCACCCCGTCGTCGTGCACGGCGGCGGCCCGCAGATCACGGCGATGCTGAAACGGCTCGGTATTGCAGGCGATTTCAAGGCCGGATTCCGGGTCACCACACCTGAGGTGCTCGACGTCGCGCGCATGGTGCTGTTCGGGCAGGTCGGCCGCGAGCTGGTGAACCAGATAAACGCCCACGGCCCGTACGCCGTCGGCATCACCGGCGAGGACGCCCACCTTCTCACTGCCGTGCGACGCAGCGTCACACTGGACGGCGTCGCCACCGACATCGGCCTGGTGGGCGATGTCGCGGCCGTCAACACCGCCGCCGTCCTGGACCTCATCGCCGCCGGACGCATCCCGGTGGTCTCCTCGATCGCACCCGACGCCGACGGCGTGGTGCACAACATCAACGCCGACACGGCCGCGGCCGCGCTCGCCGAAGCGTTGGCCGCGGAGAAGCTGCTGATGCTCACCGACGTCGAAGGCCTCTACACCCGCTGGCCGGATCGTGACTCGTTCGTCAGCGAAATCGACACGCACACACTGTCCGCGCTGTTGCCGTCGCTGGACGCCGGCATGGTGCCGAAAGCCGAGGCCTGCCTGCGCGCCGTGGCGGCGGGGGTGCCGAGTGCGCACGTGATCGACGGCCGAGTCGACCACTGCGTGCTGGTGGAACTGCTCACCGACCCCGGCACCGGAACGAAAGTGGTCAAGCCGTGATCACCCTTCGGGAGCGCTGGGCAGCCGTCATGATGGACAACTACGGCACGCCGCCGCTGGCGCTGGCGAGCGGTGACGGCGCCGTCGTCACCGACGTCGACGGCAACCGCTACCTCGACCTGCTCGGCGGCATCGCAGTCAACGTGCTCGGCCATCGCCACCCGGCGGTGATCGACGCAGTCCGCAACCAGCTCAACACGCTGGGACACACCTCCAACCTCTACATGCACGAGCCCGGTATCGCGTTGGCGGAGAAGCTGATCGGGCTGCTGGGCGCAGAGACGGAAGCCCGTGCGTTCTTCTGCAACTCGGGTGCCGAGGCCAACGAGGTCGCGTTCAAGCTGTCACGTCTGACCGGGCGTACGAAACTCGTTGCCGCGCATGAGGCCTTCCACGGCCGCACGATGGGAGCGCTGGCGCTCACCGGACAGCCAAGCAAGCGGGCGCCGTTCGAGCCGCTGCCCGGCTACGTTACCCATGTTCCCTACGGCGACGTCGACGCGCTGGCCGACGCCGTGTCCGACGAGACCGCCGCGGTGTTCCTCGAGCCGATCATGGGGGAGAGCGGCGTTGTCGTCCCGCCGGCGGGGTATCTCGTTGCGGCACGCGAGATCACCGCACGCCAGGGTGCCCAGCTGGTGTTGGACGAGGTGCAGACCGGCATGGGGCGCACCGGGGAGTTCTTCGCACACCAGCACGACGGAGTCACCCCCGACGTCGTCACGATGGCCAAGGGACTGGGCGGCGGCCTGCCGATCGGCGCCTGCCTGGCAATCGGTCCGGCCGCACGCCTGATGACACCCGGCCTGCACGGCAGCACATTCGGCGGCAACCCGGTCTGCGCGGCGGCGGCACTGGCCGTGGTCCACACGATCATCGAGCAAGACCTCGTCGGGCGCGCCGGTGTGCTGGGTAAGACACTCGGCCACGGGATCGAGTCACTCGACCATCCGCTCGTCGACCATGTCAGGGGCCGCGGTCTGCTGCGCGGTGTGGTGCTGACGGCACCGGTGGCCAAGCACGTCGAGACCGCCGCGCGCGAGGCCGGGTTCCTGATCAACGCGCCCGCGCCGAACGTCCTGCGGCTCGCGCCGCCGCTGATCATCACCGAAGCGCAGATCGACGAGTTCCTGACCGCGTTGCCGGCGATACTCGAAAAAGGCCGCGAT